>NZ_JBYNDP010000094.1:0-15729 GCF_059783535.1 Tateyamaria sp.
GCATGGTCCGCGCTGCGGTTCAGCGTTTCCATCAACTCCTGGCCGGTGCCAAAGATGCGGTCGGCGTGGTCCAGAGCTATGCGCCCAACCTCGGTCAGCTTCAATTGCCGCCCCACACGGTCAAACAGGTCGTGACCCAACCGCGCCTCCAACGCCTTGATCTGTGTGGATAAAGCGGACTGAGACAGGTTCAATTTGTCCGCCGCTCGGGTCAGGTTGCCTTCATGTGCGACAGCGCGGAAGTAGCGGAGATGGTGATAATTCAGAGTATCCATACATCGAAAATATAGAACGATTGATGACAATAGTTATATTTTTTATCTGAATTGGGTTGGCCTATCTCGTCCGAAGTAAAGCAACGGGGCCCGCCATGGACATCATCACCGACATCGTTCTGACCATCCTGAACCAGATGCAGAAGCCGACACTCGCTTTTTTGATCGGGGGGATGATGCTGGCGGCCCTTGGCAGCAAGTTCGAAGTGCCGGAACCGATCTACAAATTCATTGTGATCCTGCTGCTGCTCAAGGTGGGGATTGGCGCCGGCATCTCGGTGCGTGAGGCCGACTTTGTTGCGCTAGCGGTCCCCGCGCTGCTTGCTGCGGGGATCGGGATTGCAATCGTTGTTCTGGGGCGTGCAACGCTTGCCCGATGGCGGGGCGTATCACAACTGGATGCGACGGCGACCGTTGGTCTGTTTGGAGCGGTGTCAGCCTCGACCCTCGCAGCGGGGATGGCGGTGCTGGATGATGAGGGCATCGCGTATGAAGGGTTCATCGGCGCGCTTTATCCTTTCATGGACGTTGCAGCGCTCGTGACAGCGATCGTGCTGGCACGGCTGGCGGCGGCGCGCAAAGCGGCCAATGTGCAAGGCGATGGCACAATGACGATCGGCGGTGTTGGCGGAACAGGGGGCCCGGTGATCGAGCGGGGACTGATCAAGGGGATATTGCTGGACACTTTGCGGTCGCCTGCCATCTCCGCCCTGATCCTTGGGCTGGCGCTGGGCCTGTTTGCACGGCCCGAGAGTGTCTATGCCAGCTTTTACGAGCCGCTGTTTCGGGGGTTGTTGTCCGTGCTGATGCTGATCATGGGGATCGAAGCATGGTCACGGTTGTCGGAGCTGAAGGGTGTGGCACATGCCTATCTGTTCTATGGGCTGACAGCGCCGCTTGTGCATGGGGCGATGGGGTTTGGTGCAGGGCTGATCGCGCACCATCTGACCGGGTTTTCGGCGGGCGGTGTAGTGCTGTTGTCGATTATGGCAGCGTCAAGTTCTGACATCTCTGGTCCACCAACCATGCGTGGCGCGTTGCCCGAAGCGAACCCGTCAGCCTATGTCGGGGCGTCCACTGGTCTTGGCACACCCGTCGCAATTCTGAGCATTCCACTATTCATGGTGCTGGCCGATTACTTCATCGGGTTTTGAAGAGTACGGAACGACAAACAGACCCACGGTTTCAGGATCCTGCCCTGAACCAGTCTGTGCGCGAATGCTGCGGTCAGGGCCAACAGCATTTGTTCAAATCTTGGAGTCTGCCGAGGTTTTCAAGCATCCGCGGCGATGTTCGGTAACGTGCCGATCCGGTCCTGTCTGCTTTGGCGCAATGTCGAGAAAACAGTGTGCCCCAGTTCAGACAGACCCTTGTTGTTGTCGAGATAGCCTTCCAGCACAGCCACCTCCTGACTGAAGCTTTTGTACCGGTTGTGTGACAGCTGATCGCCCAGCGACATGTCGAACGCACATTCGTAATATGTGAGGACATTGGCGAACGCGTGGTACGCGATCAGGATCATATCCAGTGGGCGGTCGCGGCCGACCGGGGGCGAGAAGTACCGACCATTCTCGGTATCGGTTTTCATGGGGAACACCCGGCAGGCCAGGTGAAAATGCTGATGAGCACATTCGTGTATCAGGACCTCTCCGACCTCGAGCAGGGAATTGGGTTGGGACATGTAGACCGTCCCCGATGTGTCGGACCAACTGCCTGAACATGTCCGGTTTTCAAGCCGTTCGGTCAGGATTAATGTGTTGAGAAGGCGCCGCACCCAGATTTCGTAGTTTGGGTTGACCGTGGCCATCAGGCTGATGCCTTCGGACACTTCGGCGGTCCAACCAAAGTTGGCGACCTTTGACATATCCAGAGGGACCGCTGGCTCACCATCATTGCACAGCGACTCCACCGATTGTTTCGTTTCGACCATTGCAATCGCGCCATCGATGGACAGTGCCAGGCCATCATCCAGTCCATGAACGGTGATCTGATCATTCTCTTTCATCAAATGCACCGGCTCCGTCGCCGTGTGTATGCGACCGTCATGAATGACCGGTAGACCGCTGCTGAGCTCAAAAACGTAATCCGCAGTGTCCAAGCTGCCGCTCAGATCTAGTAACAGTCTGCCCGCACGCTCGGGATCGGGCCTTTGACCTTCGTCAAAGATACGTCGGCCGAGTTTTGACACGCTTGCCTGCCACGTCGTGGTCAAAGGCTGCAATTGGTCCATCCAGCCCTGAAGCGAGGCTGTCAGACCATTGCGCCCTGTCGTTTCGATTACCTTGGAGATCACAGAGTTTGCGTAACCCTGGGCAACCAGCCCGAACAGGGGGTTGGGGCTGGCGCTGTCCGCACGGGAAAAGCATTCGAACGCAGAGAAGTCAGGGGATGTCATGCGGCAACCTCCTTGGTTTTGATCATGCTGTCCGGCAGGGAAGACACGATGGCCTCTCTGATACGGGCGGACAGGGCGTAAAGCGTTTCGCAGTAGATGGATGTGTTGTCGAAACCGACCCCGTCCCATCGATGCGGCAGGTAGCCACCGTTGCAGGCGGCAAATTCCGGGCACGATTGGCAGGTGGCGCAGGGTTTCTGAACCAGATCAACGTCCAGTTTTTCGACATGTTCATCGAGGCCCGTATCCCACACATTGATCAGATCGGTACCATTGTATCCGCCGCACACGCTGATCACGTCCGAGATGCCGATGGCACCATTGGTTTCCACGACGCAGAGTGCGCCAAGGTCGCCGCCAAGGGCGTCCAGTTCGGGTTTGTATCCCAGATGCGCGCGGATCATCATTTCGAAGAAACGGATATGTGGTGCGTCCCCATCGAGCGCCCACCAGCGTTCGAACGCGTCCAGCATGTACTTTGTATAAGGCGCTGGGCCAGTCCATCCGTCTGGCGGATTGGCCCGGTTGCCGAGCGGCAGCAAAAGGTCGGCATACATGATGTCGTTCTCGACCAGCCAATCTATCATGTCCGCGCCGGGGATGGATGGATCGATGACGGCAAGACAGCCGTGCGTAAACGGCCTGTCCGGATGTAACTTCACCGAAGACAGGCGCCGCAGCACGTCGTTGGTCGAGCCTTTGCCGTTGTGATAAAACCGCTTCTGATCTGCAAATTCGGCAGGACCATCAACACTGATGCCTACGGCGACCGCGTGTTCTGCCAGAATGTCGCTCCATTCCTGATCAAGCAGCGTGCCATTGGTCTGCATCAGAAACTTGATGGGCAGGGGCGCGCAGGCGGTGCGGATCCGCTCAACGATTTCAACAAACCGTTTCTTGCCGACAAGCATGGGTTCGCCGCCGTGAAGCTCGATAACAAATTCATCAATGCCGTATTGCGCGCAGTGTTCCACAATAAGATTGCAAACGCGATCAATGACATCGTTGCCCATTTGTTTGGGCCGCGATTTCCAGCTGTCATCTCCTCGATTGTAAACGTAGCAATAGGAACAATTGAGATTACAACGCTGGTGAATCTTTAAAATAATCCAACGCAATGGCGCACGATCAGGCATTGCCCGAAAGGACATGCTATTCATATCGGTTAACCTTGTAAGACTAATAGGGTCGAGCCGAATTAGGTAATTGGCTCGACCCGCCCGATTAGCGGTTTCCGGGGTTCACTCTTCCTGCGAGGGCCGCGACCGCGTCCGAATGATTTGTGTGGTTGGACCCGTGGCTGTCATACATCGCAGTCGGATCAGCCTTTGCCTGAATGTCCTGGACAATGCGACCCATGATCATGCTTTGGATTTTCTGCAGGTCTGCCAAAGAGGCGGTATCAACGTCAAATTTAAGGTTCTTACGATCAAGCTCAGCCATGTCATCAGTTCCTTTAAAATAGTTGTATCAATGGATGCATCTTAACATATTTTGAGCATTTTTCGTAGGGTCGGGGCCGGTCGCCGTATTTTTGAGGTGGCCCAAATGCTTGAGGCTTACCATGCCTCCTTATTCGGTGGGTGGCGTGGGCAGATGCTCATCCGGGGCTGCAAGGGTGATTCTGTTTGTCTAGTGCGGCCGTAGCATCGGCACGAAGCGCCCTGGCGTGCAGGGCGCTTTTTTACCTGTCCAATCCAGCGTCGCGGGCGGATGTCTGACGGCTGTCGCGGGTAACGTCACTTGACCTCGAGAACATCAAATTTGAAGGCTTTGCTCTCATCACCTTCAAGCCGAAGTTCCAATGTATCACCCGCAGAAATCTGGCCCGCAAGCGCATCCGTGTTCAGTCGAAACATCAACATGGTGCGTTCGCTGGCCTCGGAACCCGCTCCGCGACCATAGAGGTGCGCGGAAGCCACAGGCGTCGAGATGTTTGGGTTGTCGACCGCATAGGCATGAACGATCCCGCCTTCGTCGGGGATCCTGCGGAGCCAGACCCGCAGCACCCCCGCCTTTAACGCGTTTTCAGTCAGCGTAAGTTCCATGAGTGGTCCAAACTGAAATCAATCCTTGGCGAAGGTTCTGAGCGAGCATTGGTCATAACTGACGGCTTCTGACGATACGCGTGCGCCAGAATCGTCCACGATCACAAGATAGGCTTTCACGCTCTTTACAGATTTCTTCCGCCCAATGAAGCGACGCAATCCTCGGGTTATGTCCACACGATAGCGGGTGTGTTCATGTCTGAGCGGATGTTTGGCGCGCAGGTCATACTCATCCCGGATGGCAAGGTCCGGGTTGCAGTGTCCGGGTGCACCATGACATGGACCGTGCCCGAAAAAGACAATGCGCCCGGCATATGAATCGTCCTTGTAGCCGGTTGAGTCCGTGCAGGATGGATTGTCGATATAGACCCGAAGCTCGAAGCTGTCACGTGGTGGACGAAGCTTGTGGAACTCCAATTCGGCGCGTACGAACCCTGCCTCCACCGTACCCAGTTGCACTTCCTTCACTTGGCTGGCTGCCGCCGACAGCGCGGCCGCCGGTGCAGTATCGGATGTGCCCAGAGCGCCGATGGCCGCTTCGACGGAATCCTCGGAATAGATATAGCGCAGCGAGTTTTCGTTATCGATCAGGTCAGCGCCAACCCGGCCATCATAGACCACGGTGTCGAGCACGTGTTGGGGGATGTTGGCGTTGGGCCAAATTTGCTGCCAGTCGGCCCAAACCTTGTCGCACATGGCGTGGTGCAGCCAGAAAACCGGATCATACGCAGCAGACACCGTGCGCCCCATATCACGAGCGGGAAATGGCAGAGGTGAGGCCGGATCGCTGCCACCGACCACCACGTGAACATGCCCGTGAGCGGCAAAATTGAAGTCGTCCTGAAAGGCGCTGAAGCTGGGGTTGGTCAGGTATCGGGCGACCTCATTTCTCAGCAAGGGTATGTCGTTGCGCAGTCTTGTGGGCAGACGGCTTGTGTACTGGTCGTCGTCGGTCAGACCCAGACCAACGATGCGGAACAGGCTTTTGGCACGGGCCAACGGGTTGGGCACCTCGTCACCTTGGGCATTCGTATAGGTTTCGTCATCAACGACCTTGGGCAAGCCATTTGGGGCATGGGTCGCTGTCAAAAACTGTGTCCAGTCCCAATACGGCAGCGTCAGTTCAAGCTCGTTGTCCTGCCGTTTCCATTGCAGGGCACTGTTCAGCGCTTTCTCGAATGAATAGACATAAGATCTGTGCCAAGTGAGAAAGATACGGTTGTCATTGTGGCATAGGTCGAGATCATATCCATGCCCGCGCGCATATATGTAATACCCACGATTATCCCCTTGCGCGATATCGGAAATTTCGTACATCGCCGCATATGCATCGCGCAAATCCTGAATGTCATCGTCCCTCAGACGCGTCAGATCAAATCGTATCAGGGGAAGCCCGGCTTGCTTTCTGAGATAATTCAATTTTGCGATCGTCGTCATAATCAAACTCCAAAAAATCCTAAATCAACTGCGGATTAGAGTATCATAAAACTCAGCTCGGGCCAAAAGCGGCACTTGCCAAACCACAATGCACTGTCCCGCGGATGTACGAGGTTCCGCTAGCAAACTTGGCAACTGCAATTGTGTTTTGGCTTGATGGTCTTGTTTCGATGGGGGGGCTTGGGCGCGTCCGTTGCTCAAACCAGAGCGCACAGATAGCATTGCCACATGCACTATACTCTGGAGCCACCAACAGAAGGTCACGTAGAGCAGATTTGCGCAATCTGGGCGTCTGGTTGGCACGAGCCACATGCAGACATTGTTCCGCAAAGGCTGTGCGAGTTACGCACCGAGGACAGCTTTCGAGAACGAGCTTTAGAAAATCTCGCTTGTACCCGCATCGCAGTTGATGGGGCGAACGTGCTTGGATTTTGCATGGTCAAGGATGATGAGCTTTATCAGATGTACGTTTCGCAAGTCGCGCGTGGGTCTGGTGTTGCCAAGGCGCTGATAGGTGACGCCGAGGTTAGTGTCGCGGCGAATGGGCGCGACCTGGCTTGGCTTGCCTGTGCTGTCGGCAATCACCGGGCCGGTCGCTTTTACGAGAAATCCGGTTGGATCAATATGGGTCAGCGGGTCGTGAACCTTGATACATCCGAAGGGGATTTTCCTTTGGATGTGTGGCGCTTTGAGAAACACGTTGGTGCCGGGGACGGCAGTTAGCGTCACAAGACTGCTGATTTCCCGCATGGTCCGACGTCACACGTCTTACCAAAGAAAAAGGCCGCTCCAAAACGGAACGGCCTTCTGACATTCTGTCGCTCGGGCCTTAGCCCTGGCGTGCTTTGAACCGGCGCTGCGTCTTGTTGATGACGTATACGCGGCCCTTGCGACGCACAACGCGGCAATCACGGTGCCGGTTTTTCAGCGAACGGAGCGAGTTGCGAACCTTCATGGCGCTTCTTCCTCATGTTTCATGGCGCGAAGCAGCGCCGGGTTGCGTTTTGGCACGTGGGTGCCGGTGTTTTGGTGCCGTGCGGGTTGCCCCGGTTGGCGGAATAGGTGGTGGGCGATACAAGGATCGAACTTGTGACCCCTTCGATGTCAACGAAGTGCTCTACCGCTGAGCTAATCGCCCACTGTGACCGTCCCGGATTGCCTGCCCACAAAGAAAGCGGGCGCGGAAATCCGCGCCGGGTGAGGGGCGTATAAAAGGAGTCGAAGAGAGGATCAAGGGCTTTTGGCTTTCCCAATTCTCAGGCTATGTTGGAAACCAGAGGAGGGTCCATGCCAAAGGTTGCGTACGAAGTCCTGCACCCGGAGCGTCGCGCGTCATGTGTGGTGTTTGCATCGCCTCATTCCGGGCGCGACTACCCGTGGAGTTTCCTGCGGCGGACGGTGCTGGACGAGCGCACCATACGGTCGTCGGAAGATGCCTTTGTAGACAAGCTGTTCGACATTGCGCCTCAGCATGGCGCGCCGTTGCTCAAGGCAGGTGCGCCGCGGGCCTTTGTCGACCTGAACCGCAGTGCGGATGAGTTGGACCCGGCCCTGATCGAAGGCGTGCGCCGTCAGGGGCACAATCCGCGCATTGCCAGTGGTCTGGGTGTCATCCCGCGCGTGGTGGCCAATGGCCGTGTTATCTACCGTGGCAAGTTGCCCATGCGCGAGGCCGAGCGGCGGATTGATCTGTATTGGCGCCCTTATCATCAGATGCTGCAAAAGCTGCTGGACTGTGCCCACCAGCATCATGGTCTGGCTGTTTTGATCGATTGCCATTCGATGCCGCACGAGGCGATGGATGGCATTGCCCAAGGCGCGCGGAAGCGCCCCGATGTGGTGTTGGGCGATCGCTTTGGTGCTGCTGCCGGTGGCGAGATCATGGATGTTGTCGAAGCAGCTTTTGCTTCGGCCGGGTTTACGGTGGCCCGCAATGCACCCTTTGCGGGGGCCTATGTGACGCAAGCCTATGGCCGTCCGTCCCGCAATCAGCACGCCATCCAGGTCGAAATTGATCGATCCCTGTATATGAACGAGCGCTTGATCGAGCCCAACGCTGACTTTGATACGGTGCGGGATCGCTTGCGCGCTGTCGTGGCTGAGGTGTCACGCATGGGTCAAAGCCGCCTACCGCTCGCGGCGGAATAGCTGTCAGCGCAGGGCGCGCCCTTTGACGATGGCATCCTGTCCAAAGCGATCTCGAATCGCGTCAGTGGCCCGTTCTGCCTCTCCGCGCTTCCGCGCGTCGGGGTCCAGCAAGTCCCCCGATGCTTGTACGCTGTCTGCATCCACGAGGTCGGAGATGCCGCAACCCAATAGGCGGTAGGGTCCCTCGTCACCCACTTGATCAAACAAGCCACGCGCCGTGCGATAGATTGTGTCGGCCAGTTGCGCAGGGTCGCGCAGCGACACCCGCCGCGTCAGGGATGAATGGTCGTGCCGCTTGAGTTTGAGTGTCACTACTCGGCCAGCAAGCCCTCGCGCCTTGGCCCGCCCAGAAACCTTTTCGGCCATGCGCCAGAGGTGACCATCAAGGATATCGGGGTTGCTAGTGTCTTCGCCAAAGGTTGTTTCGTTGCTGATGGATTTCATTGGCGCATTTCGTGTGACCCGACGTGCGTCCCGTCCGCGCGCGAGGTTCCAGAGCCGGTCGCCCATGGAGCCAAACCGCGCCACCAGATCTGTCTGTTCCCAACGGAGGAGGTCGGCGAACGTGCGAATACCCGCCTTGTCGAGTGACGCTTGTGCCGCCGGACCAATACCCCAGATCAGCCGCACGGGTTTGTCCCGCAGAAAGTCAGCGGTTTCAGCAGCACCGATGATCGAGAAGCCATGCGGCTTTTCGAGGTCTGAGGCGACCTTGGCGAGGAATTTGTTGTGTGACAGGCCAATGGAACCAGTCAGCCCCAGCTCATCCCGCATACGCTTGATCAACCGGGCCAGCATCACCGCTGGTGGCGCGCCGTGCA
This sequence comes from Tateyamaria sp., assembly GCF_059783535.1. Lineage (NCBI taxonomy): Bacteria > Pseudomonadati > Pseudomonadota > Alphaproteobacteria > Rhodobacterales > Roseobacteraceae > Tateyamaria > Tateyamaria sp. The sequence continues at coordinate 9,125 of NZ_JBYNDP010000094.1, forward strand.
GGCGGGCGGTGCCTGTGAGGTCAAGAAACGCCTCATCCAATGACAAAGGTTCGATGGCCGGTGTCATTTCTTCCATCATGTCGCGGATGGCGCGCGAGGCTTCGGCATAGGCCTCCATCCGAGGCTTGATGACGATGGCCTCAGGACACAGCTTGAGCGCTTGAAACATTGGCATTGCCGACCGGACACCGCGAATGCGGGCCACGTAGCAGGCGGTCGAGACGACACCGCGTCGCCCGCCGCCAATGATCACCGGTTTGCCCTCGAGGCTGGGATCGTCCCGCTTTTCAACCGACGCGTAGAACGCGTCGCAATCCATATGCGCAATGGAGAGATCAATGAGTTCCGGATGGCTGACCACGCGCGGCGCGCCACAGGACGGGCAGCGGGAACCCGCTTCAAAGGTCGTCAGGCAATCACGGCATAGGCTGGGCATGGGGCGGCTTTGTAGCTAGTCCTTTTCCTGTAGCAAACTGGTGAGGGGTTGAACATGGCTGGACGGTTGATCGGGGCGAAACTTGCCCTGTTTGTGGGTGATCGCCTGGCAACACTCTTGCGTGACGACAAGCCCGGACTGTTGTGGCCCAGTCACTGGGATTTGCCGGGCGGTGGCTGGGAAGCTGGAGAGACACCCTTGCAATGCGCCTTGCGGGAAACCCAAGAGGAGCTGAACCTGAGCATTGATCCTGACGTCGTACGCTGGGGTCGCGATTACGGGTCCAGCAGCGGAGAGATTTCATGGTTTTTTGCGGCGCATGTGCCTGCGGATACGGCCAGCCAAATCTCTCTTGGCGATGAGGGACAGGCGTGGGATCTGATGGACGTGCAGACGTTCCTGGACCACGAATGGGTCGTGCCGCAATTCAAACCGCGCCTGCGCGATTACTTGGCCGGTGTCATGTCTGCAACGATTGAAAGGCCCTGACATAAAGCCCCCCGCGCGGAGCGGGGGGAGGTGACGAACCTCAGGAAGAGCCGGTTCGTCGGGGAGTATCACCTAAGGTCAAGTTACCACCTTTACGGGAGTTTTCCGAGTCAGGATTTCCTGACCCTTCCAATATCCTGTGGTGCGTTGCCTAAATGGCACAAACTGTTGATGCGACCCCCCTGGGGTCGATGCCAAAGATTAAGAAAAGCCACGTGAACTCAGTGGTTTGGCGATGATGCCTGCGGACTAAGCATTTCTGACAAAATCGCCTCGGCTGCGGCCTTTGGGCTTGGCGCTTTCCAGATTGGACGGCCCACCACGATATGATCAACGCCGTCGGCAACGGCGCTTGCGGGCGTCGCGACTCGCTTCTGATCGCCGACATCTGCACCCGCTGGACGGACACCGGGTGTGACGATCAGCCGGTTTTCTGCCTCGGGCAAGGCACGGATCGCGCGTGCCTCTTGGGGGGAGGCGATAACTCCATCTGCACCGGCACCAAAGGCGCGCCCGGCCCGTTCCGTCACCAGATCAGAGATATCGCCCGCCTGGATCAGGCAGTCGTCGAGGTCCGTCCGGTCGAGGGATGTCAGAATGGTCACGGCCAAGATCTTGAGGTTACTGCCCGCGGCCCCTTCCTTGGCGGCGCGCACCACGTGGGGATCACCATGTACGGTCAGGAAATCCAGGTCGAACTGTGCCAGCCCCCGGACTGCAGCCTCGACCGTGGCGCCGATGTCGAACAACTTCATGTCCAGAAAGATGCGCTTGCCGCGTTCCTGTTTCAGTTCGTTGGCAAGAGCGAGGCCACCGCCCGTCAGCATGCCCAGGCCGATCTTGTAGAAACTGACGCTGTCGCCCAGCTGGTCCGCCAGCTCCAATCCGGCCACCGCGTTTGGCACGTCCATTGCCACGATCAATCTGTCGTCTGCCATGTCTGGTCCCCCGCATCTGGCGTTTGCGTGGTCTTAGGGCAGGTTGAGGGCGAAAAAAAGCCCGGATGCAGAACGCACCCGGGCCAGTGTCAGAGACTTAGCAGGCAGGCACCTGTCTCTGTGTCGTTCCGTTGCGATGGGGTTTGCGCGGGGACAGAAGATGCGCAAAGCCCGTGGGGCAACGGAACGAAGGAAATCAGGCCGCGCGTGGGCGCAGCGCGGCAAACGTGTCGATCGTCATGCGGCGCAACCCGGCAAGCCGGTTGGGCCGGCGCGGTGCCATGGCAGCGGGCATATGTATTTGATCGGACCGGCCCCGTGTGTGACGGCGCATCGCCTGAGTTGCGAGGCCATCGGCGGCATCCGCGAACTCCATCGTGATCGGCGCATTGATGGCGCAGGCGTAGCTGCGCGCACCCGTTGCGTCATGCACGGTTACGAGGGCTTCGAAAGACTGCGTGGCGGCGTTGTAGATCACATCGCTCAGTTGCAACGGAACAGTCTGCATTTGGGTCACCTAAATGTTGTGGTTCTGCTCGTGTACCATTCAACATGGGTGAGAGATTTCAGGATTTAAGGGGGAATTGCCGTCACGTTGATTCACAGAACTGTGCCCAACGTTTCAGATTAAGCGGCTGATTTTAAGCAAGATTCTGAAATTGCTAACTTTTTGGCAACGGATGCGTATGGAAAATAGCGTTTCTTCTAACCCATTGAATCGGCGGGGTTTTGCCAAAAGCCGTGAATGGACCGTACGATTGTGAAGGATTGACGTGATGCAGACCCGTATAGGTGCGACCGGTTGCGGCCCTGAAAAACGTGCAGGAATTCGACCTGTGGCACTTGTGCAACGCTTGGCTGTTCCCCATCTTGTTTTCGTAGGCCCGCTGGGTCGCGTGCCTCTGGGAGGGCGCGACCTTGAAGGGGCGCTGACAAAGGAGAAATAACCCATGGACTTGTCGAAGTTCACGGAGCGGTCGCGCGGCTTTGTTCAGGCAGCGCAGACGATCGCCGCACGCGACAGCCATCAACGGCTGGCCCCCGAACATATCTTGAAAGCATTGATGGATGACGAGCAGGGCCTCGCATCCAACCTGATCACGCGCGCCGGTGGCGATCCTGCGCGCGTTCTGACCCATGTGGATCAGACACTGGCAAAAATGCCCAAGGTGACCGGCGATGCCGCACAGGTCTATCTGGACAATTCGACGGCCAAGGTGTTGGCCGAAGCCGAGGCATTGGCCAAGAAAGCAGGCGACAGTTTTGTGCCCGTCGAACGCGTCTTGATGGCGCTTGGCATGGTCAAATCCGGTGCAAAGGATGCGCTGGAGGCGGGTAAAGTGAACCCGCAGGCTTTGAATTCCGCGATCAATGACATTCGCAAGGGACGGACTGCCGATACTGCGAGCGCCGAGGAAGGGTACGACGCGTTGAAGAAATACGCGATGGACCTGACTGAACGTGCCGAAGCGGGGAAGATCGACCCGATCATCGGTCGGGATGAAGAAATTCGTCGTGCGATGCAGGTGTTGTCCCGTCGGACCAAGAACAATCCGGTTCTGATTGGTGAGCCGGGTGTTGGTAAGACCGCCATTGCCGAAGGTCTGGCCTTGCGCATCGTGAATGGTGACGTGCCCGAAAGCCTGCGCAACAAACGGTTGCTGGCCTTGGATATGGGCGCGCTGATTGCCGGTGCAAAATATCGCGGTGAGTTCGAGGAGCGGCTGAAGGCTGTTCTGACCGAAGTGACCGAGGCCGCAGGCGAGATTATTCTGTTCATCGATGAGATGCACACGCTGGTGGGGGCGGGCAAAACGGATGGCGCAATGGATGCGGCCAACCTGATCAAGCCAGCGCTCGCACGGGGTGAGTTGCACTGTGTGGGCGCCACGACCCTCGATGAATACCGCAAGTATGTCGAGAAAGACGCGGCGCTAGCCCGCCGGTTCCAGCCGGTCATGATCGCTGAGCCAACGGTTGAGGACACGATCAGTATCTTGCGGGGCATCAAGGAGAAGTACGAACTTCACCACGGTGTGCGCGTGTCGGACAGTGCGCTTGTGACTGCCGCGACACTGAGCCATCGCTACATCACCGACCGGTTCCTGCCGGACAAGGCCATCGACCTTGTGGACGAGGCCGCGTCGCGCTTGCGCATGGAAGTAGACTCCAAGCCCGAGGAACTGGACGCACTCGATCGTCAGATTCTGCAAATGCAGATCGAGGTTGAGGCGCTGCGCCTTGAGGATGATCAAGCGTCGAAGGATCGGCTTGAGACGCTTGAAAAGGACTTGGCCGACCTGCAGGAACGGAGCGCCGAGATGACAGCGCAGTGGCAGGGCGAGCGGGACAAGCTGGCCTCGGCCCGCGACATCAAGGAGCAGCTGGACTACGCGCGGGCGGCTTTGGATATCGCCAAGCGCGAGGGCAAGCTGGCGAAGGCGGGTGAGCTGTCTTATGGCGTGATCCCTGATCTTGAGCGCAAGCTTGAGGAGGCTGAAGGTGCCGAGACCGATGCGATGGTGGCAGAGGCCGTGCGGCCCGAGCAGATCGCCAGCGTCGTTGAACGTTGGACCGGTATTCCGACATCCAAGATGCTGGAAGGCGAGCGCGAGAAGCTGCTGCGTATGGAAGAGCAGTTGCACAACCGCGTGATCGGTCAGGACAGTGCTGTGCGTGCAGTGGCCAATGCAGTGCGCCGCGCGCGAGCGGGTCTGAATGACGAGAACCGGCCGCTGGGTTCGTTCCTCTTCCTCGGGCCAACCGGTGTTGGCAAGACCGAGTTGACCAAGGCCGTGGCCGAGTTCCTGTTTGATGACGAGCACGCGATGGTGCGGATCGACATGTCGGAATACATGGAGAAGCATTCGGTCGCACGGCTGATCGGGGCGCCTCCTGGATACGTCGGATACGACGAAGGTGGTGCGCTGACTGAAAGTGTCCGGCGTCGGCCGTATCAGGTGGTGCTGTTCGATGAGGTCGAGAAGGCGCACCCGGATGTGTTCAACGTTCTGTTGCAGGTACTGGATGATGGGGTGCTGACCGATGGTCAGGGCCGAACGGTCGACTTCAAGCAGACGCTGATCATATTGACCTCGAACTTGGGCGCACAGGCGCTGAGCCAACTGCCGGACGGAGCGGATGCCAGCGATGCAAGGCGGGACGTGATGGATGCCGTGCGGGCGCATTTCCGGCCCGAGTTCCTGAACCGTCTGGACGAGACGATCATCTTTGATCGGCTGGGTCGGGACGATATGGACGGGATCGTGGATATCCAGATGGCCCGGCTTCTCAAACGGCTGGCGGCGCGGAAGATTGAGCTGTCCCTGGATGCGGGGGCTCGGACATGGCTGGCCGATGAGGGGTATGACCCTGTCTTCGGGGCACGGCCTTTGAAGCGGGTCATCCAATCGGCGCTTCAGAACCCGTTGGCAGAGATGCTGCTGGCTGGTGATATCAAGGATGGAGAGGTCGTGGAGGTGACGGCCGGACCCGATGGGTTGCTGATCGGGGACCGGGTATTGGGGACCAATCGGCCCCGACCCGAGGATGCGGTCGTGCACTGATTTTCATGGGCCCCGGATGGGCCCTGTGACCCGGGTGTCCCACGCTGGGACACCCCACGCCCCCATAGACTTCACTGGGTTACAGAGGGGGATTTAGGATTTGTTAGGGTTTGGGTGTAGTTTTAGTGTTGTGACCGATTTCCGATTACACAAAAATCCAAAGCTCTCTTTGGCTATTCATGTCCGCTTGGATCCCGTCTGGATCACCGTCACTTCGGTCAGAGCGCTGCAATCCGTATCAAAGCTTTAAACATAGAGCTCCCCGGTCGCCGGTTTACGCGAGAGTGCAGCCAGGTCGCCATCCTCCAAACCAGTCGTTTGCCAATTGTTGAGCACGTCTCCAAACAACGCGTCAATTGTAAGAGTTTCTTCGTTCCCGTTGGGTGTGCCGTCCGCATTGTAACGTTGTAGTTGGAATACACTATCATTTCCGGGCGCGGCATCATGCCAGAGCGCAGCGAACCCGCCATCATCCAAAGCAATCAACTCAGGTTCGCTCTGCCTTCCTGCTGTTGTGCTATTTACGTGGAACTCGGTTCCAACAGGCGTTCCATCAGCGGCGTAAATTTGTCCAAAGATTCCTTCCTGACTATCAGTTCCCCAAACGCCATAATTAGATTCCCAAGTGATAACGAAGCCGCCGCCGGAGAGCGCGATCACAGCCGGATGATCCTGATGGGATTGGGTTTCCGTATTCACTTGTAACACGCCTCCAGCCGGACTGCCCACGGCATCATAGCGCTGCCCGAACACCCCGTTCTGGCCGCCATCTTGACCAACCGCCGTCCAGACCGCAACAAAGCGGCCATCCGGCCACCTCGGGTTCTTTCTGATCGTAGTTGTGATCGCCGATCAGAAGCTCAGGACCAACAAGGGCACCGTTCGCGTCCAGCTTCTGGCCATAAAGATCTTTGCCCGACATCCATGTGACAATGACACTGCCATCCGACAGCGTTGTCGCCTCGGGCAGGTTTTGTGTGCCGGCTTCGGTCGTGTTGATCTGGTAAATCTGACCAACCGCATGGCCCGCCGCGTTATAGCGCTGCGCCCAGATGCCATCCCGATCTGGGTCATCCGACGACCACACTAACAAGCGCCCGCCGCCAGGCAATGTCGTCATCGAAGGATCATTGGGATTTGCAGGCAGATTTTGAACTTCGATGTCTGTCATTGATA
>NZ_JBYNDP010000222.1:0-3299 GCF_059783535.1 Tateyamaria sp.
GCCACGCGGAACCGCGCCTCTTTCATGAAGGCGGGCGGAAAGGCGAAGGACAAAGGCGCCGAATAAAAGCCGGCCAGTACAATCTCACCACCCTTGGCGATGCGGCCAACCAGATCATTCAACAGGCTGCCCTGCCCTGACGCGTCATAGATCGACCGGTAGTCGCGGCGCTCATCATCATCCGGATGCAGAACTTCGTAGCCCTGCGCACCGTCGCGACGCGCCGGGTCAGTCTCCCACACTTTCGGCGCAGGCGCGCCCGAGGCGATGGTCAGCCGCGCCAACAAGCGGCCCAGCACACCGTGACCGACAATCAGGTCCGGCACCGCCTTGTTCATCCCGGCCATCGCATGACGGGCCGTGGCGGCCAACGCCAGTAACGCACCCTCAGCGCCCAACCCAGCATCAATGCGAGTCACACGCTCACTGTCTGTCACCAGCGTTTTCGCGGCACCGCCAAACAAGCCAAAGGCACCTTCGAAACAATTCGACCCCGGCACGAACACCCGGTCGCCGGGTTTAAAGCCGGTCAACACCCCGGCCTCCACCACCTCGCCCGCGGCCTCGTAGCCCGGCACCAGCGGATACCCCATGCCCGGAAAAGGTGGCATCTCACCCGACCAGAACAGCTTTTCCGTTCCTGTGGAAATCCCCGAATGCGTGACCTCGACAACCAGATCACCCGCCCGCGGCGCGGTCAGCGCCAACGTGTCGACATCAAGGTCTTTGGGACCTTTCAGAAGGACGGCCGAAGTGTCCAAGGTCATCTCCATGTTCAGGCGCCGCAATTGCCCGGTTTCCTTGAAAAGAGACTCAGGGCGACGCTTTGTCGTTGTATGTCATTCTAATTGGACATCTCATTGTGTCAATCAGAATGGACACTTTCTTGTGAATCAGACTGGACGCACCGCCGTCACAACGCGCGTGACATAGGCCCGCGCAGGCGCCGGACAGCGCACTTGATCAAAGCCCGCCTCGGTCAACAGCGCCCTGATCTCCTCTGCCGACCGGGCGCGGCCTGTCTGCATCGCCATTGTGTAAAATGCGAAATACACATCCCCCGCCCGCTCGGGCCGGGCACCTCCCCCCATAGGCTCGGAGACGATCAGCCGCCCGCCGGGGGGCAGGACATTATGCACCGCTGCCAGCAGCGCGCGCACCGTATCGTCGGAATGATCATAGAGAACGCGGATCAGTGAAATCGCATCCGCGCCGCCCGGCAAAGCATCCTCACGGAATGATCCCGGCACAATGCGGACCCGGTCCGCCATCCCCGCCGCATCAAACCGCGCCTGCGCATCAGGCACGACGGGCGGCAGATCGAACAGGGTCATATTCATTTCACGGTTCGCATGGCCTGCCGCTTCCAGAAAAGCGCCCGTGCCACCCCCGATATCCAACAGGTGCTGCACACCTTTCAGCGACACGGTGCGCAACGTGTCCTCTGCCACCAGCCGCTGCGACTGCGCCATCAGGTCGGAATAGATCGCCGCGTCACCCGCCTCCACGTCACCGCCAAAGACATAAGGCCAGAACTGGCTCAGCTTGGTGTCGTCCGGCCCGCGCAACAACGCCACCGGATCACGCAGATCATCATAGAACGCCTTGTGATGCCGGATCATCGCCTCCAACCCCGGCACGCCCATCAGGGCGGCGCCCTTGCGGGCAAGCGCAAACCTATCCCGCTTCCGCTTCAACAAGCCAAGCGCGGCGCCTGCCTGCAACAGCACCTGCATCCGGTCTGCGGGCACGTCACAGGCCCGGCCCAGAACCTCAGCACTCTGCGGCCCGGCGCGCAAACGCCGGAACAGGTCCAGTTCGACCAGTGCCATCAACACCTGACTTTGAACAAAGCCCTGCACCACATCAAACAGCGCCGCACCATCGGCGCGCGCGCGGGATCGGGTGAGTGGAAATTTACTGGCCCAGCTTTGAAAGCCGGGACGCGCGACCAGCCGGTTCAGCCAGCCCCCGCGCCAACCGGGCAGGTCTTGGGCCTCGCTTCTCATTCGCCCGGCACGCGGGTGGGCGACACAACAGGCGTCAACCGCTCCGCATACATGCGCACCATCTCGGCCAACTGCGCCTCACCGGGGCATGAGGGGATCGAGGCGATGGCCCCGCCCAGAATATCCTTCAGACGGCTGATCGCCCCCTGCACGCCCAGTTGCGCAACCGCATTGGGTCGCCCGTGCAGATCGTCCTGCCCCGCAGGCTTGCCCAGCGTCGCCTCATCATACAGCGCATCGCGCAGATCATCGGCCACCTGGAACGCCTCGCCAATCCGGTCACCCAGCTCAAACCACGGCTCGGCCTCTTGCCCTGCTGCAATGGCCCCCATCTGCGTGGCGGCAATGAACAGCGCGCCCGTCTTGGCCTGATGGTAAGCTTTCAGATCGACCTGATCCTCGCTTTCCCATCCCTGCCCCGCACAGATACCGCCGGGCATGCCGGTCCGCTGGGCCAGGGTCATGATCAGCTGCGCCACCCGTTCGGGTGCCTGCCCTGACTGCCTAGCCAATGTCTCAAAGGCCAGCACGATCAGGCTGTCGCCCGCCAGCACGGCAAGCGGTTCGGAATAGGCTTTGTGGACCGAAGGTTTCCCGCGCCGCATATCCGCATCATCAAAGCACGGCAGATCATCATGGACCAGGGACGCGCAGTGGATCATCTCCAGCGCTGACGCCGCCGCGTTCGACACGGCAGGACGATCATCGCCACAGGCCATCGCCACGGACATGAGGATCGTCGGACGGATGCGGGCACCACCGGGGGCCGTCGCATAATGCAGGGCGCTCGCCAGCTTGGGCGGAGTGGCGCGACCCGCCCCCTGCCCGACCGCCACAGCCTCGGCTATCGCCGTCTCGATCCGCGTGCTCAGGCCCATGCGCGTCGCTCCCTTTTAGTACAAATGTCACTTCAGGCGTACACCAAAGTGTAAATCATACTGGACACATTGCCTGTCACGAGTCAACATTCCACCCCATGACCCACGTCACTGCCCCCGCCCCGCAACGCGCCGTGATCATCGGCGCGGGCATCGCCGGCCTTGCCTGCGCTGTGCGGCTGCGGGCCGCCGGGTTCGCAGTGACGCTGCTGGAGCGGCACGGGACAGTCGGGGGCAAGATCCGCACCATCCCCTCCCCCGCTGGGCCCATCGATGCCGGACCCACCGTGCTGACGATGCGCCATGTCTTTGACGATCTCTTTGAGCAATTGGGCACAAGGCTCGAAGACCATGTGACGCTGATCAAACAAAACGAACTGGCCCGCCACTTCTGGCCCGACGGCAGCCAACT
>NZ_JBYNDP010000095.1:0-15323 GCF_059783535.1 Tateyamaria sp.
CAACATTGGCGATCAACCTTGGCCTGTGCCGCGATCATCGCAACGGTCGTACTGTCTTGTTTGCCCATCATGTGGAGCGCCAGACGGCTGGCGACGCTTTGGATTGCTGGTTTTGCCACCTACTACCTTCTGATGGAGGGAAGCATGCTGGGCCTGCAACAGGTCACAACTGACGGATGGGGCGGCCTATCACTCACGCTGTTTCTGTTCTCGTCCGTTGTGCTTTTGGGCATGCCAATGGGTCTGGGCCTTGCGCTGATGCGGCGTTCAGAAATGCCATTTGTCCGGGGTTTCGCGGTGGTGCTGATCGACTTCGTTCGATCATTGCCGCTTTTGACCACGCTGTTTACCGCCGCTGTCGTGCTGCCAATCATCCTGCCAAGCTGGTTGGAGGGGGATAAAATCTGGCGCGTCATCATCGCCTTTGCGCTGTTCTTTGCATGCTATCAGGCCGAAGTGTTCCGTGGCGGTTTCCAGGCCATCCCGAAAGGCCAGTTCGAAGCAGGTAAGGCACTGGGACTAACCTACTGGCAAATTCTGGGGCGGATCGTATTGCCGCAAGTGTTCCGCCATGCCCTTCCGTCGACAATCAACATGGTCGTAATCACCTTCAAAGAAACGGCGATCGTTATCATCATCGGTTTCTTTGATGTGATGGCGTCTGCCAAGGCCGCGTTCGGTACGGGTGAATGGGCCCCATACTATTTGGAAGTCTACGTTTTTGTGGCTGCTATCTATTGGATTTTCATCTTTTCCCTCGGTCAATACGGCGAATATCTGAAGGGTCGGATGGCGATTTCAGAACGTTAAAACGACCTCACCGCTCTCAAAAGGCCGCCCAAGGGGCAGCCCTTCTTTGCTGTCTGAATTGATCATCACGCGCTTGCGGATACCTTGCTTTGACGAGGTTCCTGCATAGGCCTGATGTCAGTCCAAGATGACGGAGCCGTTCGGGGTGTTCAGTTCAAACGACAAGGCCATGTCCCCTTCATGTACTTGCGCCAGATGATCAACACCAAGAGAAACCAGCGTTTTGGAAAGCGTTGTAGGATCAGGATAGTACAGGTGCACAGCCTGCAGCGTCACGCCCAAATCCTGTTGACCGGTTGAGGGGTGCGGGCCCGGGGACCATTCAATGAAAGCCGGCAAAAGCCCATGCATTGGCAGGCTGCCATCCTTTGGCACGGTCAAGCGCCAAGACCGATCACCGCGGGTAAACAACACGACCTCACCCAGTTCAACTGGCGATGCGGCAATGACAGCATCCAGATCATCGGTTCCGACGACCCAACACAGCGCGCGTGGCCGTTTCAGCAACCGCACCTGAGTTACCGGATCGTCCAAAGTGAACCAACGCGCTCGCCCTGGATCGGCTGGTGCATCTGGATCAATGGCAATCAACTCGAAAAAGCTCTCGTTTCCAGATTGCATGACACAGTTGTGCGTGCTCATCGCGTCATGCTTGCCGCCGCGCGGCACCTCAACACCAAGCGCGGTCTTTAGCTCTGAAATGCCCTGCTCGAGCGTATCTGCTCCTATGGCGAAATGGTCGATCTTATTGTTAGGCATGGTGCGCGTCCGTTTATGATTTCAATCCAACCGACTCTGAGAGCCACCTGGATTGAACGAAATGGTCAGAAATAGTCGTGCGGCGTGATGATTTGGGTATTGAGTGATCCCATATTGAATTCACCCTGACAGGGCTGCAATACTGTGTCAATATTCAGCATAGCTGTTCACCATAACGGCACAACTGCATCGAGGCATATCTGGTGACGACATCGAGGCTCACGGCAAATCATTGGGGTGTTGGACGCGCCGAGATCGTCAATGGAGGTATTGCAAAAGTGACCGGCCATCCGGGCGATCCGGATCCTTCTCCCATCAATGGCAATATTGCGAGCAGTTTGAACGGCCGTGCACGTATTCTACGGCCAGCCATCCGCAAAAGCTGGCTGGAGGGGAACCGAACGGCAAAGCCACGCGGCAGAGATGCGTTCGTCGAAGTGTCGTGGGACCACGCTCTCGACCAAATTGCCGGCGAGGTTCAGCGCGTACGCAGCAACTATGGAAACGAAAGCATCTTCGCGGGATCATATGGGTGGTCCAGCGCTGGCCGCTTCCACCATGCGCAAAGCCAATTGAAGCGGTTTCTTAACACTGTAGGTGGTTTTTCCTTCTCGGAAGGCAACTACAGCTACAACGCGGCCCTTGTCATGATGCCTTACATTGTGGGTCCATTTCGACAGCATGTGGCACAGGCCACGCGATGGACGGTCATTGCGGATCACAGTGATCTGGTGGTCATATTTGGCGGCATGGCAAAGCGGAACACACAAGTGAGCGACGGCGGTATTGCGACACACCGAATGCAAGACAACATGCGTGCCTGCGCCAAAAACGGTGTCGAGTTCGTGAACATCAGCCCCCTGCGTTCGGATGCCGATCCGGTTTTGAAGGCGGAATGGATGCCGGTGCACCCCGGATCCGATACCGCCCTGATGCTTGGGTTGGCGTTCGTGCTGTGGTCCGAAGCACTTTTGGATCGCGCCTTTCTGGAACGCTACTGCGTAGGGTTCGATCATTTCGAAGCCTACCTGTCAGGCAAAGCCGACGGCACACCCAAAACACCCGAATGGGCGGCAGGCCATTCTGGATGCAGCGCCAATGATATCCGTGCCCTCGCGCGCCGCATGGCCAAAAGCCGCTGCATGATCTCCGTCGCCGCCGGGGTGCAGCGCGCGGACTATGGAGAACAACCGCTTTGGATGGCGGTTACTTTGGCTGCAATGCTGGGACAAATCGGATTGCCTGGTGGCGGCTATGTGATTGGTTACGGCGTCAACGGCAACGTCGGCAATATGGAAAGGTTGTTTCGATGGGGAAGCCTGCCGCAAGGCAAGAATCCGGTCGAGAACTATATCCCCGTCGCAATGATTGCCGAGATGCTGCTGAACCCTCTGGGCACCTATTCGTATCGCGGCACCACCCGGGCCTTCCCTGACGCACGCCTTATCTGGTGGGCAGGCGGCAATCCATTTCACCATCACCAGGACCTAGGTCGTCTCCATGATGCATTTCAGCGCCCGGAAACCGTGATTGTCAACGATCTGAACTGGACGGCTATGGCGCGGCACGCGGATATCGTTCTGCCAGTTGCAGCCGCACAGGAACGCGAGGACTTCGGGGCCGGGAAGTCAGACAACGCGCTTGTCCCAATGCACAAGCTTGCGGACCCGCCGGGTGAGGCACGCGTTGAATATGACATCTATTGCGATCTTGCCGCCAGGTTGGGGACAGAAACTGCCTTCAGCGAACAGCGCAGCAGCCTTGACTGGGTGAAACACATTTGGAAGCAGACGCAAGAGAACGGTGCAAGCCATGGCGTTGATCTGCCCGAATGGGAGGCTTTCCAAGCTGGCGACGTCTTAAGGATCCCAGATCCATCACCAAATCAGGTCTTTCTGGCCGAATTCAGATCGGACCCCGTCGCCAATCCACTGCCAACCCCCAGCGGGCGGATCGAAATCTATTCTGAAACGCTCGCATCCTTCGACCTGCCGGATTGTAAGGGGCACGCCTTTTTCTTCCCGCCTCGCGACTTGGAGACGGGTCAGGGTGACCTATATCTCTTGTCGGGCCAGCCCAAAACGCGACTGCACAGCCAACTGGACAACGGGGACTACAGTCTCAGCCACAAGATCAAGGGGCGTGAACCAGTTTTGATCCACCCAGAGGACGCCGCCCGACGAGGTGTGTCGGATGGAGATATAGTGGAGCTTTCTAATGCGCGTGGCCGTTGCCTTGCCGGGGCCAAGGTCACTGACGAAATCATGGAAGGCTCGATCTTCCTTTGGACCGGAGCGTGGTGGGACCCCGACTTCGACGCCCCACAATTCCGCGACCGGCACGGGAACCCGAATGTCCTGACACATGATTTGCGCACGTCGAGCCTATCGCAATCACCAGCGTCGCATTCGGCCAGAGTTTCGTTACATCGATTTGACGGTGATCTGCCGGAGATCACTGTACACGAAGCGCCCACTCTATACAGTGTCTCGGGGCGCGGTTCATAGCGACCAAAGCGGAGGACGGCACAATCACTGAGACGAAGGAACCCAAGGTCGACTCGACCCTATCAAAGGGCCTGTCCATTCTTGAAACGTTGGCATCCTCGCCCTCAAGCATGGGTGTGACCGAGCTTTCAAAAGCGCTGGACCTGACAAAGTCCAACACGTTTCGGTTGCTGCAATCCCTGACTGTGCTTGGATACGTTCGCCAAAGCCCAGACAAAACTTACACAGCCACACTGAAAACATGGCAGGTGGGCCGGGTCCTTCTGGACAACCTCAACCTGCGTGAACTCGCTGCACCCGAAATGAAGTACCTTTCGAGTGAAACTGGCGAAGCGATCTACCTGGCCGTGCCCGAAGATCTTTCAGTGATCTACATCGACAAGCGTGAGAGTTCGAAACCAATCAGGTCATGGAACCCCGTAGGTGGATCCGCGCCCATACACTGTGTTGGCACGGGAAAAGCCATTCTTGCACAGAACTATGACGCATTGCGGGCGCAGGTCAGTGGCCGACTGACCCGTCACACGGACCTGACAATCACAAACCTGACCGACCTGGATGCGGACGTCGAAGAAACGCGCCGCCAGGGCTATGCTTACGACAAGGGCGAGTTCCGGGATCGGATTTTGAGTGTTGGTGCCGCCATCTGCCTTCCGAATGGCCAAGCGATTGCGGCCTTGGGTGTGTCCTTTCCCAACATCAACATGCCGGACAAAGGGATCGATTGGCTAGGTTCGCTTGTTGCCCATGCAGCGGCTAGCGTCTCAGGCAAGGTCGCCAAAAGCTGACCTACTTCTTTTCTACCGTTTCGACTGGCCCACCCTTATCGGCCCACGTCGAGAACCCTTCTTTCAAGTGTGCCGCTTCGAAACCCATGTCCTGCAACGTGGCGACTGTCAAAGCGGAGCGCCATCCCGAAGCGCAGTGGAAAACATACTTCTTGTCTTCCTGTCCGAACACATCCTTGTAGTAAGGGCTGTTCGGATCGACCCAGAATTCAATCATACCACGCGGCGCGTGGACTGAGCCTGGAATAGCACCGGTACGATGCCGCTCGCGAATGTCACGAATATCCACGATGATGACGCTGGGGTCATCTACCATTCGGATCAGGTAATCAGTTTCAATTTCTTCGATCCGGGCGCGAGCCGCCTTGACCATGTCTGCTGCTGTCGTCTGGAGCTTACTCATCTAATTGTGCCATTATTTAGAACATCTATTTCATATATTGACACGCTAGACCGCGTGTTGCAACCTCATGGGCAACGCATGTGACTGCTGGTCAGAACCTTGAAAGAGGCCGCTATCATGACAACGGATACCGCCGTTTCTCTTTGGGACACCTCAGCCGCAGAGACGGACTACAAAAACGAAACTCTCGGTGACGTTACAGTTGACGTTGCCATCGTGGGTGGCGGCTTTACTGGACTTTCAACGGCGCTTCATTGCGCTGAAAACGGCCTGTCCGCACATGTTCTGGAAGCCAAACAGATTGGATATGGAGGGTCGGGCCGCAATTGCGGGTTGGTCAACGCGGCCCTCTGGCTGCAGCCACAGAAAGTGCGTGAAAAGCTGGGCACTGTATATGGCCCACGCTTTATCAAGAAGTTCGGCAGTGGGCCGGAGTATGTTTTTTCACTAATCGAAAAACATCAGATCAGGTGCGAGGTCACACGCACAGGGACGATCCACGCCGCGCACGGACCCAGTGGCTTCACTGATCTCAAAGAGCGCCACGAAGAATGGCAACGGCTTGGTGAGCCGGTGGACCTGCTGTCGCGCGAAGAGGTCTCGGACATGATTGGGACCAATCACTTTCATGGCGGTTTGCTCGACCATCGCTGTGGCACCATCAATCCAATGGGCTACTGTCGCGGTCTGGCCCGGGCAGCGATAGGAGCCGGAGCGGCGATCAGCACCGGGGTGAGAGCCACCAAGCTAGAAAGGGATGGCAGTCATTGGAAGGTTGAAACCAACAAAGGCACCATAACGGCCAAAGCGGTCATCCTGGGTACGAATGCCTATACGGATGATCTATGGCCAAATCTCAGTCGCATTTTCACAATGATCCATTATTTCCAACTGGCGACAAAGCCTTTGGGACCAGAAGCTGATCACATCTTGCCCGGCAAGCAGGGGCTTTGGGACACAGGTCAGATCATGTTCAACATCCGCCGCGACGCGTTCAATCGGTTGCTGGTCGGCTCCATGGGTAAGGTCATTGGGTCCAAGGATCGCGGCCTGTCGCATCGCTGGGCCAAGAAGCAGATTGCGCGCATCTTCCCCAGCCTGGGGCCGGTCGAGTTTGACGAAGCATGGCACGGGCAGATTGCGATGACCCCGGATCACCTGCCGCGGATTTACGAATTGGATGTCAACCTGTTCACACCCATTGGATACAACGGGCGGGGGATTACAACCGGAACCATGTTCGGCGAAACGATGGCTGGTTTATTGACAGGTATGGATCGCGCCGACCTGCCATTGCCAATGACAGCCCTGCAGACCGTTCCGACCGCACCAATCGTTTCACGCATCTATCAATCTGCATTCACAGCCAACCAAGTGCTTAAGGCTCTTTAGAACATGACGAATTTCAAGACCCGCGTTGGCGTTGATATTGGCGGGACCTTTACCGATGTCGCACTTGCACATGCGGGCAGCCTGTCGACATGCAAGGTTCTGACCAACTACGCGCAGCCGGAGCAGGCTATTCTGGACGGCATTCAGCTTGCTGCCGATCAGGCAGGGATTGATCTGGGTGCTATTGAACAGGTCATTCACGGCACCACGCTGGTCACCAACGCGCTGATCGAACGCCGTGGCGCAAAGCTGGCCTTTGTCACGACCGAAGGGTTCCGGGACGTGATCGAGATGCGGTCGGAAAACCGCTTCGAACAATACGATCTGAACCTAACGCTTCCTGTTCCGCTGGTGGCGCGACAGGACCGCCTCACCTTGAACGAACGCATGGGACCTTCCGGTGAAGTACTGCTTCGCCTGGACCCCGCCGAAGTTGAGCAGATGGTGCAGACCATCACAGCGGGTGACTACGACGCTGTCGCCATTGGTTTGATGCATTCCTATGCCAACGACGCGCACGAAGTACAGATGGCAGAGGCGCTGCGGGCAGCAGCACCCGGCCTGTCGATTTCAATCTCCTCCGTGATTTCCCCGCAGATGCGAGAGCTGCCGCGCTTCAATACCGTGATCGCAAACGCCTATGTGCAGCCACAAGTCGCGGACTACCTTGGCCGTCTCGTGCAGCGGCTGAAGGAAGCAGGCGTCGGCGCGCCGGTCTTCATGCTGCATTCCGGCGGGGGCCTGATGTCAGTCAAAGATGCCGCGGAGCAGCCCGTGCGCCTGTTGGAATCCGGACCAGCCGGTGGTGCCATCTTTGCCGCTGACTATGCCCGTGCGCACGGGCTGGACAAGGTGCTGAGCTTCGACATGGGCGGCACAACGGCCAAGATTTGTCTGATCGAGGATGGCGCGCCCAAAACCGCCAACACATTCGAGGTGGCCCGCACCTACCGTTTCAAGAAAGGGTCAGGCATGACCGTGTCGACCCCGGTGGTCGAGATGGTCGAGATTGGCGCGGGTGGCGGGTCCATTGCCTCCATCGATGCTATGGGCCGCATTCAGGTCGGCCCAAAATCCGCGGCCTCCGAACCCGGTCCCGCGTGCTATGGACGCGGCGGGCAGGAACCCACTGTTACCGACTCCAACTTGCTGCTGGGCCGTCTAGACCCCGAGAACTTTGCGGGCGGCGCCATTCCTTTGCACCCTAACGCATCAGACAAAGCAGTCATGTCGCGCCTTACCGAAACGACCGGGCTTAGCGTGCAGGACGCGGCCTTCGGTGTGACCGAGATGGTAGATGAAAACATGGCCAACGCCGCCCGCGTTCACACGGTTGAGAATGGCCGCGACATCGAACATTTCACCATGATCGGCTTCGGCGGTGGCGCACCTCTGCACGCCTGCCGCCTGTGCGAGAAACTGAGCATCAAGGCGCTACTGATCCCACCGGGGGCGGGTGTCGGGTCGGCCATCGGGTTCCTGAAGGCCCCGTTCAGCTACGAAGCCTCGCGCGGGATGTTTCAGCGTTTGGCGGCGTTCGACGCCGATGCAATCAACACCATGCTGCAGGAACTGGAGGCCGAGGCGCGCGCCTTTGTAAATGCCGGTGCCAAGGGTCAGAACACAGAAACCAAGCTCACCGCTTTCATGCGGTATTCGGGGCAGGGATGGGAGATACCCGTGCCGCTCCCACATAAAGTGTTTGAAGAGTCCGACAGCACTTTGATCCTCGCCGCATTCGAGGACGCCTATCGCACGCTCTTTGGTCGGACAATTGAAGGGCTGGCTTGTGAAATCACAAACTGGTCGCTGGTTGTGTCCACGGTGTTGCCAGCCGTTGCTGCAGCAGAGCACCACTCAAATGGCACCGAGGCCAGAGCACTGCGCCTACGCTCATTTTACGACGCCGCCAAGCGGCAAACCGTCGAAGCACAAGAAGTCGCGCGAGACGCCCTGACGCCCGGTATCGCCGTCGATGGCCCGGCCATTGTTGTCGAGCGTGAGACAACCACAATCGTCACATCAGCCTACAAAGTGATCGGGCAGGGGGATGGAAGTCTGCTTCTTCTGCGCAAGGAGGAGGCCGCATGAGCACCCCCATCAGCATAGACTTTCAAATCATGTGGAACCGCCTGATCGCGGTGGTCGAGGAACAGGCAACAACGCTGATCCGCACCGCTTTTTCCACCTCGGTCCGCGAGGCAGGGGACTTGTCCGCTGGCCTGTTCGATCGGCAAGGCCGGATGATCGCGCAAGCAGTTACGGGGACACCCGGACATGTGAACGCGATGGCCGAGAGTGTGACCCACTTCGTGGCCGAGATCGGCGCGCAGGACATGTTCGAAGGGGACGTACTGATCACCAACGACCCTTGGCTGGGGACAGGGCACCTGCACGATATCACCATCGTTTCGCCCGTTTTCCGCAGAGCGACGCACATCGGCTATTTCGCCTGCACGGCGCATGTCGTCGACATCGGCGGGCGTGGATTTGGACCGGACGGAAACGAGGTATACGAAGAGGGTCTGCTGATCCCAATCATGAAGTTTGCAGAGCGTGGCCAGGTCTCCAAGGGTCTGTTGCGCCTGATCCGGGCCAATGTCCGCACACCTGATCAGACGGTCGGTGACATCTACTCGCTCGCCGCCTGCAACGAGGCGGGAGACCGACGTCTGCAAGCCATGCTGGACGAGTTCGACATCGACAATATCGATGGCCTGTCCGACTTCATCATCGACACAAGCCGCAAGGCCACGCACGAAGCGATTTCAAAAGTAGTCGATGGCAGTTTCACCCACACCATGCAGGTCGATGGGTACGATGCTCCAGTCCATATGGAAGTGCGGTTGGACATCAAAGGCGATACGTTGCTGGCCGATTTCGCGGGCACTTCGGGCATGAGCAAGTTCGGCGTGAACTGCCCCGAGGTCTATACCCGCGCCTATGCCTGCTACGGTTTGAAATGTGCGATCGCTCCGCAGGTCCCGAACAACACCGGCTCACTTGAGCCGTTCCAGATTACGGCCCCCGAAGGCTGTATTCTTGCAGCAAAGCGCCCCGCACCGGTATCCGTGCGGCACGTGATGGGACATCTGGTGCCGGATGTCGTGCTGGGCGCATTGCACAAGGCGATGCCCAATACCGTTCCGGCCGAAGGGGCCTCCGCCCTTTGGAACATTCAGATTTCAGCTCGCGCCAGCGACCCAACCAGCGATCTTCCCAACCGCGAAGTTTTGATGTTCAACTCGGGCGGTACGGGGGCACGCCCCGCGCATGATGGGCTGTCGGCAACCGCGTTCCCATCCGGCGTATCGACTATGAGCGTCGAAGCAACCGAGCATGTCGGCCCGATCACCGTTTGGCGCAAGGATCTGCGCGCTGGATCAGGCGGCGCGGGGACGCTCAGAGGTGGCCTGGGACAGACCATCGAGATCGAGCCACGCGACGGGTACGATTTCTATTTCAATGCCATGTTTGACCGTGTGCACAATGCCGCGCGGGGTCGTGACGGCGGCAATCCCGGCGCGCCGGGGCGTGTCGAGTTGTCGGATGGAACCGAACTGCGTTCGAAAGGTCGTCAGTTAATCAAGAACGGTCAACGTCTGCGGTTGAGCCTGCCGGGGGGTGGCGGCTACGGTGCGCCATCCAACCGTGAAAAAAGCCAGGTTGCAGCTGACGTTGCAGCTGGTCTGATCACACCCGAACAAGCCAAATCCGACTACGGATACGAATAGACACAGGATCGTTGACCATGACAGACACACCCATCGCTTTGATTTCCGGCGCCGCTCAAGGGATCGGACTGGCCTGCGCCGAAGCGCTTGCTGAAGAGGGCTACAAAGTTATCCTGGCTGACATCAAAGATACCGTGAAGGCCGAGGCAGAGCGGCTGGGCGGGGCGGGGTACATTTGTGATTTCGGCGACGTGGATGCGATCACCGCCCTGTTTGACACCATCGAAGCCGAACACGGCCCTGTCAGCGCGTTGGTGAACAACGCGGGCATCGCCATGCCGGGTGATTTCCTCAGCTATGAGCTCGACGCGTTCGACACTGTTCTTGGCGTCAATCTGCGCGGCGTTTTCGTGGCAACGCAACGGGCGGCGCGGACCATGGTGGACAAGGGGATCGAGGGCGCAATCGTCAACATGTCGTCGATCAACGCGCAGGTCG
Source organism: Tateyamaria sp. (assembly GCF_059783535.1). Taxonomy (NCBI): domain Bacteria; kingdom Pseudomonadati; phylum Pseudomonadota; class Alphaproteobacteria; order Rhodobacterales; family Roseobacteraceae; genus Tateyamaria; species Tateyamaria sp. Next base: position 10,832 of record NZ_JBYNDP010000095.1, read on the forward strand.
CAATCCCGGCGATCCCAGCCTATTGCGCCTCCAAAGGAGGCGTAATGCAATTGACCAAGGTCGCAGCGCTGGCACTGGCCAAGAACAACATCCGCGTCAATGCTGTAGGCCCCGGCTCCATCGACACAGAGATGATGGCAGGCGTGAACGCCAACCCAGAAGCCTTTAAAACGGCCATGTCCCGCACACCGCTGGGCCGCGCTGGAAGCGCGCGCGAGATCGGTGACGTGGTCGCGTTCCTGTGCTCTCCGAAATCCAGCTACGTCACGGGCGAAACTATCTATGTCGATGGCGGGCGCCTTGGTTTGAACTACACCTGTTGAGGTCCCGCCGATGTCTTCCCGCTACGCTGAAACCTATGCCGCATGGCGGGATGATCCGGTTGCTTTCTGGACCAAGGCGGCCGAGGGCATCGACTGGTTCGAACCGGCCACGTCGGTCTTTAATCCTGACTTGGGTTTCTATGGGCGCTGGTTCGACGGGGCGATGTGCAACACTTGCTACAACTGCCTCGACCGACATGTCGAGGCAGGGCATGGCGATCGACTGGCCCTGGTGCATGACAGCCCGGTGACGGACAGCGTGTCCCGTTTCACATTCAGTGAAATGACGGATCGCGTGAGTGCCTTGGCATATGTCTTGCGCAGCATGGGCGTGGCCAAGTGCGACCGGGTGATCATCTACATGCCGATGGTGCCCGAAGCCGTGTTTGCCATGCTGGCCTGCGCCCGGTTGGGGGCCATCCATTCGGTTGTATTTGGCGGTTTTGCTGCCAACGAACTTGCCACACGGATCGACGATGCAGCGCCCAAGGCGATCATCTCGGCCTCCTGCGGGATCGAACCGGGGCGGGTCGTTGCCTACAAACCGCTGCTAGACGAGGCCATTGAGATTGCAACGGCAAAGCCAGAGGCGTGCCTGATCCTGCAACGCGAGGTGCACCGGTGCGAGCTGACACCAAAGCGCGATCTGGACTACGCCGATCAGGTCGACGCCGCCCTCAGCGCGGGGCAGGCCACCGAATGCGTACCCATTGCGGCAACAGACCCGGCCTACATCCTTTACACATCCGGCACGACCGGCCAACCCAAGGGCGTGGTCCGTGACACGGGCGGTCACATGGTCGCCCTGAAATGGACAATGGAACATCACTACGGCCTCAAGCCGGGAGAGGTGTTCTGGGCCGCCTCGGACGTGGGTTGGGTCGTTGGTCATTCCTACATCTGTTACGGACCATTGCTGCACGGCTGCGCCACGGTGATGTACGAGGGCAAACCGGTGGGCACGCCCGATGCTGGCGCCTTCTGGCGCGTCATTCAGGATCACAAGGTTGCGGCCCTTTTTACCGCGCCGACGGCTTTCCGTGCCATCAAGAAGGAAGACCCAACCGGGGCGCTGATCGCCGACTACGACCTCAGCCATTTTCGCACACTGTTCTTGGCGGGCGAACGCTCGGACCCCGCCACCATCGAATGGGCACAAGAGAAATTGGATCGGCCCGTGATCGACCATTGGTGGCAAACCGAAACCGGATGGGCCATGTCCGGCAATCCGGTGGGGCTTGGCGCCTTTCCGATCAAACTCGGCTCACCCGGAAAGCCCATGCCGGGCTATGACATCCGGGTCCTGGATGACGACGGCAACCCGGTCCCCCCGGGCACGCTTGGCAACATCGTGTGCAAGCTACCGCTGCCGCCCTCTGGCTTTCCAACACTGTGGAACGCGCCAGAGCGGTTTCTATCCTCCTATTTGGAAGAATTCCCCGGCTTCTATGCCACCTCGGACGCAGGGATCATCGACGAGGACGGCTATGTCTTCATCATGGCGCGCACCGATGACATCATCAACGTCGCGGGCCACCGTCTGTCCACCGGCTCCATGGAAGAGGTCATTGCCAGCCATCCCGACATTGCGGAATGCGCGGTTGTGGGCAAGGCCAACGCTCTGAAAGGGCAAATGCCACTTGGCTTTTACGTCACCAATGACGGTGCGAAGCGCGACGCGGCAGAGCTTGAACAGGAACTGGTGAAACTGGTGCGGGCGAAGATTGGGGCCGTTGCAGCGTTCAAGACAGCCGTGCCTGTGATCCGCTTGCCCAAGACACGCTCGGGCAAGGTACTGCGCGGCACGATGCAAAAGATCGCGGATGCGGCAGACTACAAACAGCCCGCAGCCATCGACGACCCCGCAATCCTGACCGAAATCACCGACGCTTTGAGCGCACGCAACCTGATTGGATAAGGCATGATCGAACGGCTCCACACCTCTGACCGCATGAGTAAGATCGTAAAGCACAATGGCGTTGCCTATCTGTGCGGCCAAGTTGGGGCAGGGGACAGTGTTGCAGAGCAAACCGCCGATTGCCTGTCGCGTGTCGATGCGTTGTTGGCCGAGGCGGGTTCCGATCGCGAGCATATCCTGCAAGCCGTGATCTGGCTCTCCGATATGGCCGACTTTGTCGAAATGAACGCCGTTTGGGATGCGTGGGTGCCCAAGGGGCACGCCCCCGCACGCGCCTGTGGCGAAGCCAAGCTGGCCCGCGACGTTCTGAAAGTCGAAATCATCGTAGCCGCAGCCATTAAAGACTGACCCGAGGGAGATAGTCATGCAGCCAGCTGTCGAAATGAAGCAAGTCAACAAGTGGTACGGCACCTATCACGCGCTCAGGGATGTCGACCTGAGGGTGATGAAGGGCGAAAAGATCGTTGTGTGCGGGCCATCCGGGTCCGGCAAATCCACGATGATCCGCACGATCAACCAGTTGGAAGAGCACCAGTCCGGGCAAATCATGATCAACGGGGAAGAGATCAGCGCTGACGCACCCAATATCGAGGAAATGCGGCGCGAAGTCGGGATGTGTTTTCAGCATTTCAACCTGTTCCCGCATCTGAGCATTCTCGACAACTGCACATTGGCACCAATGCTGGCGCGCAAAATCTCACGTGAAGAAGCCGAAGAGACAGCTATGGGCTATCTATCAAAGGTGCAGATCGCCAATCAGGCCGAGAAGTTCCCCGGGCAATTGTCGGGTGGTCAGCAGCAACGCGTCGCCATCGCCCGCGCGCTGTGTATGAAGCCCGAAATTCTGCTGTTCGACGAACCCACATCGGCGCTGGACCCCGAGATGATCGGCGAAGTCTTGGACGTGATGGTTACACTGGCCCAGGAAGGCATGACGATGATCTGCGTGACCCACGAAATGGGATTTGCGCGCAAGGTCGCAGACCGAGTGATATTCATGGATGCGGGCGAAATCATCGAAGAGAGTGATCCTGAAAGCTTCTTCAGCGCCCCAAAGAGCGATCGTACCAAGACGTTCCTTGATCAGGTTCTCAGTCACTGAGATACAACGCCGCTTTGAACCCGCGGCGCGTGCGACTCAGTTCATTCGGTATCCGACATTCCGCAGGGTCACGATCCGCGAACCCTCGTCGCCGATCTTGCGACGAAGACGTCCCACATACACATCCACCACGTTGGTCAGCGGGTCAGCATTCAGACCCCAGACCGCGTTCAAAATCCGCTCGCGCGACAGAACGCGACCCGGATTGGTCAAAAAGAGCAGGAGCAGATCACGCTCCTTTTTCGACATTTCGATCTCTTCACCATCGAGGCAAACCTGCAGAGATTCACGGTCGAAGGTGAGTGAACCACTTTTCACAACTGTATCGCTGACATCTGCCGCATAGTTGGTCGCGCGCCGGTGAAGCGCTTCAACGCGCGCTATGAGCTCATCAAAGTCAAAGGGCTTGGGCAGATAGTCATCGGCGCCAATTTTCAAACCCTCGACTTTCTCTTCCGGGCTATCGAGTGCCGTCAGCATTAAAATCGGGGTTTTCGACTTACGCGCGCGCAATTTGCGACACACGTCCTGCCCTTGAATGCCAGGAAGCATCAGGTCAAGCAGGATAACATCGTACGTGTTGGCCGCTGCGTGTTCGAGCGCTTCTTCGCCGTCAGCGGCATGGTCAACGGACCAGCCTTCGGCGGACAATCCCCGCCGAATAAAGTCTGCAACGCGGTTTTCATCTTCGACAAGAAGGATGTTCATAACTGACTCCACCCAAATTCAATTCGTGTCAGGGACTGAAACCGGCCCATGACATCAGCTATCGTTCTGTGTTGAATATTCCAAATCCCTGCTCTGTGTTTAGGCGGATTTGCGCGAAGTTTGGGCAGCCATGTCGCGGGGTCGGGGCTGTTTTGGCAGCGCAATGACAACCCGCAACCCGCCGCCTACCCGATCGGCAAGATCCACCTTGCCGCCATGCGCTTCGACAATGGACTTGACGACCGGAAGGCCCAAGCCACTACCCTCGATCCCCTGACCAGACGCATTGGACCCACGGAAGAACCGGTTGAAGGCCCGCTCTTTCTCTGCCGGATCAAGGCCCGGACCATCATCTTCGACAGCTATGCAATAGTCCTTTGCGCCATCCTCCAGTGAAACGGAAATTGACGGCCCGCCGTACCGCCGGGCATTCTGCAATAG
>NZ_JBYNDP010000096.1:0-14530 GCF_059783535.1 Tateyamaria sp.
AACATCAGCCGCATTCAGCACTACACCATGGGTCTATACAAGGAGTTGGAGCAGGAGACAGGGCAGGGCTGCGGCGTGTTTCAGTCGGGGTCATTGTACTTGGCGCAGACCGAGGCGCGCGAACATCAACTGCGGCTGCAGGCGGCCAAGGCCAAGCTTTACGGAATGAATTTCCACGAGGTCACCCGGGACGAGGCGGAGCGGTTGCATCCGCTGGTGAACTACGACGGTGTTCGGTGCATCATGTGGGAACCGGACGGGGGCAACGTGGACCCGTCGGGTGTGACCAACGCCTATGCCGCCGGGGCGCGCCAGAATGGGGCGGAAATCATCCGGTTTTGCCCAGTGACAGGGACAGAGCAGCAGGAAGACGGCACATGGATTGTGCGGACCGAGAAGGGGGATATCGCGACGCCATGGATCGTGAATGCGGCCGGTTTGTGGGGGCGGGAAGTGGCGGCGCTTGCTGGGATTGACCTGCCCTTGCAGCCGACAGAGCATCAGTACTTTGTGACCGAAACCATCGCTGAAGTGGCCGCGATGGACCGCCGCCTGCCGTCTGTCGCGGATCGGGACGGTGAATACTATCTGCGGCAAGAAGGACAGGGCCTGTTGGTCGGCGCTTATGAAAAAGACGTGCGCTTTTGGGCGGAAGAGGGCACGCCGCAGGGATTTGGGCACGAGCTTTTTGCGGATGATCTTGAGCGCATCGAAGATAACATGATGCGCGCGATTGAGCGAGTTCCTGTGGTTGGAACCGCCGGGATCAAGCGGGTGATCAACGGGCCTATGATCTGGTCCCCGGACTCCAACGTTCTGTTTGGTCCGGTACCGGAGTTGACCGGGTATTTCTGCTGCAATGGCATTATTCCCGGCTTTTCCCAATCGGGCGGCATGGGGCTTTTGGCCGCGCAGTGGATTGTCGAGGGTGAGACGCAATATGACATGTTTGCCTGGGATATGGCCCGCTTCGGGTCTTGGGCGGGCAAGGCATTCACGAAGGCGCGTGTTGGCGATCAATACGCGCACCGATTCAAGATTCACTTCCCCGGCGAAGAGCGGGAGGCTGGTCGACCCGTACGCACCCGTCCTGTCGCCGACATGCAGTGCGCCTTGGGCGCCCAGATGGGCCTGAACTACGGATGGGAGCATCCACTCTATTTCGGGGATGCTGAAGATACTGCCGGATTCACTCGGCAGCCATGGTGGGACATCGTCGGGACCGAGGCGCGCATGCTGCGTGATCGGGCAGGGATCATCGATATCTCGAATTTCGCCAAATACCTGTGCAAAGGACCGGGGGCCGAGGACTGGCTGAACGCAGTCTTTGCCAACCGAATGCCTCGGGCTGTTGGTCGGTCTTGCCTAACGCCTCTAATTGGAAAACGCGGTGGTATTGCTGGGGACTTCACCGTGACTCGGCTGGCGGAAGATGAGTTCTGGATCATCGGCTCAGGCATGGCGGAACGCTATCATCATCGCTTTTTCAAAGAAGTGCCCTTGCCCGAAGGAACCACCTTTGAAAGTCGCACGGACGCGATGTGTGGGTTCAACGTGGCCGGGCCGGAAAGCAGGGCGCTTTTGCAACGTATGACCAACACATCCCTGGCGACTGACGCGTTCCCCTTCATGCGGTCGCAGTGGATTGAGATCGCAGGCGTCACGGCCTTGGCCCTGCGCGTCTCTTTCACCGGCGATCTGGGCTGGGAGTTGCATTGCCGCACGGAAGATCAGTTAAGGCTGTATTCCGCATTGATCGATGAGGGGGCGGATATGGGCGTTGGCCCAGTTGGCAGTCGGGCCTTGATGAGCCTTCGGATTGAGAAAGGGTATGGATCCTGGAGCCGGGAATACAGCCCTGAATACTGGCCGCAAGAAGTTGGTTTGAACCGTTTGGTGAAAATGAACAAAGACTTCCTGAACAAAGCTGCCGTTGAGAAAACCATCTCCAAACCTTCACGGGAATCGCTGGTGCTATTGCATCTGGATGAGGCGAGCACGCGGGCATCTGGCGCCGACGCAACGGGCGGGGAGCCAATTTTCCGTGATGGTGCCGGGATTGGCCGGGTCACGTCGGGTGCGTACGGTTACAGTGTTGGAATGAGCCTCGCTCTGGGGTTTGTTACTGGAGCAAAGGTGGGGGATATGGTTGACGTTATGGTTCTCGGGAGGAAGCACAAGGCAACGATACTTGAAAAACCGCCTTTCGACCCTGATGGGACACGCCTGAGATCATGAGGTGTGGAGTGTAAACCAAATGGCATACCAATCGCTACAAGCCTGCAACTGACACCGAATTGCCTGCCGTCTACACCTCAATACGCCTTCACAACGCATTTACTCTAATTAGCGTCACATGATAGGCAGCCGTCATGTTGGGGAAGGTTTTCGACCATGAAGTGCAGGTTTTTGTCTCGAATGGGGACAAGGCGCACTTCACGATACGCGAAATGCACGAGCTGTACACGTCGTGGCAGATGTGGCTGCTGGTGCTCGTCGGCTTCTTCATCATGGCGACCGGCCATCCTGTGACTTTGCCACAGTTTGAAAGCTTCGAGCTGCGGTTGGCCTTCTGGTTTGTAGCGCTTTTTTTGTACCTTTTCCTATCCATGTTTTACGCGCTGGCGACCTGCCGCATCTGGCGATCAGCTTTTGGCGGCCCGATTCCTTTGATTTTTCTCTCATCTCCATTGGTGCTGGCTTCGACATACCTCACGGCAGGCGGGCTGACGGTTTTGTTTGAACCTGGCAAACCGGCATTTGGTTCTATGACGTGGCAGATGAATTTGAGGAACGTATTCGTTGCGCATATCTTCGAAACTGTGGCGTTGCTTTGGCTGTTACCCGCGCAGCGCGCGCGCAAGGCAGTCAGGAGTGCTGGGCGCGACATTACTCTGGCGGGTCGAAAAGTTGGGCTGGCCCAAATTTCGCGCGTCAAGGCAGCTGAGCACTATCTGGAAATCTACACTTCGGACAAGGTTGAGATTATTCGCGAGCGTATGGCGACATTCCTCGACCAGGTGAGCCCCGAAGATGGAATCCAAACGCACCGGTCACACTGGGTTGCTCGCCAGACGGCGCAATCCCTGTCCGGTTCGAAACTAACCCTCACCAATGGTCAGGAAATCCCCGTTGCCCGTGGCCGTCTTGATGATGTGCGCGCGTGGGTCGACATGCACAGCGATACACGAGAGCTATTTTAAGGTTCGCTAGTCGAGCGTCTGAATTCTCAACGCCGTAATCCGGTTTCCCTCGCGCGCTGTCACCTCGAACCGGAAACCATGGAAGCTGAAGACCTGACCGACTGTAGGGATCGTCTGGGCCTCATGAATCACCAAGCCCGCGACGGTGTTTGCTTCGTCGTCCGGCAGGTTCCAATCCGTTGCGCGATTGAGGTCGCGGATTGTCATGGCGCCGTCGATGTGAAAATGCCCGTCTTCACCACGTTGTACGGCATGTTCCCCGTCGGGGTCGAACTCATCCGTGATCTCGCCCACGATTTCTTCCAGAATGTCCTCGAGCGTGATCAGACCTTGAAGCGAGCCATACTCGTCCACCACAAGCGCAAAGTGGGTGCGCATGCGCAGGAATTGACGCATCTGGTCATCGAGTGTGGTCGTCTCCGGCACGAAATAGGGCGGCATGGCCACTTGGCTGATGTCGAACGATTTCAAAGCCGCTGCGTCACCCTCGGGCCCGCCGATCACTTGGTACATCGCACGCAACAGGTCCTTGGCGTGGATCACACCTGTGATGTTTTCCTGTTCGCCTCGATAGACGGGCAGCCGAGTGTGGTTCGATTTGAGACACTGCTCGAGGATGGCCTGGGGGTCATCCTCGGCATCTATCATTTCGATGCCAGAGCGGTGCAGCATGATTTCTTCCACGACCCGGTCGCCCAAATCCAACGCGCCAAGGATGCGGTCGCGGTCTTCCTTTTCGACGACGCCTTCGGAATGGCCCAATTGCAATGCGCCCGCGATTTCCTCGCGCACCGCCATGATTTGGCTGTCGGGGTCAATCCTCACACCAAACACCCGCAGAACCCCACGCACCAGCAGCCGCACGGCCGAAACGATGGGTGAAAAGACGGTGACAACAAGAGAGATGGGGCGTGAAACGAGCGATGCGGCAGTTTCGGAATTCGTGATCGCGTAGGTCTTGGGCAGCACCTCTGCGAAAATCAGGACAAGAAGTGTCATGACCAGCGTCGCCAGCGCCACGCCGGATTCGCCAAAGGCGCGCGTGAAGATCGCGGTGGCCAGAGATGTGGCGAGGATGTTGACCAGGTTGTTTCCCAGCAAAACCGAACCGATCAGCCGTTCGTTGTCCTCGGTGATCTGGAGTGCGCGTTCCGCCCCGCGCGATCCTTTGTCGGCTTTGGCCCGCAGTTTCCCCCGGGACGCGGCGGTCAGTGCGGTTTCCGATCCAGAGAAGAAGCCGGACATGACAAGCAAGCCGAGGATCACAGCACAGGTGATCCAGAACGCCGCGTCGAGCGTCGATGAGGGGTCTTCCATTCGTGATTTATCCTTTGATCTTAGATCGGTTATGGGGGTGTCAGACGACGCAATCAAGGGATGCGACAGGATGCGCGTGCAGGATCTGGGCGTGATTGATGACCCGGTGTTGGTCTTTGGCGGCCCGTATTCGAACCTTCAGGCTACTGAAGCGGTTCAGGCTGAGGCGCGGGCGCGTGGTGCGTTTGCAATATGTACGGGCGACGTTGTTGCTTATTGCGGGCAACCTGCCGAAACAGTCGCTGCGATCCGCGCGGCGGGCTGCGCAGTCGTGGCAGGCAATTGCGAGATACAGCTGGCAGAAGGGGCTGCTGATTGCGGCTGTGGGTTCGAAGAAGGAAGCACATGTGACCTGCTATCTGTCGGATGGTACCAGTTTGCGGACGCTCAGATCGGCGTTGCGGATCGCGATTGGATGCGCGCCTTGCCCGACATCATCACCTTTTCGCATTGTGGTGCGCGCTATGGGGTCATCCATGGTGGTGTTACCGATGTAGCCCGGTTTTTGTGGTCAACGTCATCTGTGGAGGCGTTGGAGGCGGAGCTGAGTGCCTTGGAAGCGGTTGTTGGGCCGATCGATCATGTGGTTGCTGGGCATTCCGGTATCCCGTTTCGGCGTCCAGTTGGTCGCGGGGAGTGGATCAACGCTGGTGTCGTCGGCATGCCGCCGCATGACGGCCGCCCTGAAACGGTATTTGCGACGCTGACACAGGGCCGGATCGGTTTGCATCGCTTGGAATACGATGTGTCGAGCGCTGTAAGCGACATGGATGCCGTCGGTTTGACACAGGGGTATCACAGGGCGTTGGCGTCTGGTTATTGGCCCTCTGAGGATGTGTTGCCTCCGGATTTGCGGCTGTCCTTGGCCAGCGGGTGATGATCCAGCACCAGCTGTGTCAGGCGTTCGTCGACCACGTGTGTGTAAATTTCGGTTGTTGCAACATCGGCATGGCCCAGCATCGTTTGAATGGCCCGCAGATCGGCTCCGCCTGCCAACAGATGCGTTGCAAAGGCGTGGCGCAATGTATGCGGGGTGACTTTGCTGGGATCGACGCCCGCATGCACGGCCAGAGATTTGATCCGGGCATAGAACCAGTGACGGGTCAGATAGCCTGAAGCTCCTCGGGATGGGAAAAGGAAGCGAGATGGCGCGGCGCCTTTGCCTTCCAGCTTCTGTTGCTTGGCATCCCGAAGCTTGATCCATTCGAATAATGCAAGGCGGGCCGAAGGCGACAGAGGCACCATCCGTTCCTTGCCGCCTTTGCCTAGGATCAGAAGCATTTGAGGATCGCCCCGCGCGGAGGAAACGGGCAGGCTGACCAATTCGCTGACCCGCATGCCGGTGGCGTATAGCAACTCCATCAGGCAGGTGTCCCGCAATTGGTCGTGTTCGCCACGCCCAAAGACGCGTGCCGATGTCAGAAGGCGTTCTACTTCGTCTTCATCAAGTGTTGTGGGCAGGCGCTTGTCCTGACCGGGGCTTGCGATCTGGATGGCGGGATTGTCGCTGCGCCATCCTTCTTCAAAGGCAAAGCGGTAAAGCTGTTTGATGGCGGACAGACGGCGTGCGCGGGTGGATTTCGCAAGACCCTGCGCGTCGCAGTGGATTAGATAGGCTTCGATCAGCGTCGTCGTGGCTGTTTCAAAATCAGCTTTTTGGTTGTTGAGCCACCCAGCGACATCCTTGAGGTCGCGGCCGTAGGCCAACAGCGTGTTACGCGCAGCCCCGAGTTCGGCCGCCTGCGCATCCAGAAAGGTCGAGATCCAGCGATCGCTCATCCTGTTCCTTTCAGCAGAAGCACCTGCAGCGCGGTGCGCCGCGCCACGTCTTCGAGGCCAAGCGCACGCAGTGTGGCGAGACCGGTGGTCAGTTGGGCAACGTCACCCGAGCTGCCTGCATGCGCCAGTGCAATGCTTTGCAACAAGGCGTCGCCCAGTGCGTCCGACTGTGCCAGTTCCACGATTTGAGGGTCCGGCGCTGCATTGGAGAAGGCTGCAATAACCGATCCTTGAATCCCATCCGCGCTGAGACCGGGCGGTATGGACCCCGCTGCGACGGCGCTCAACACCGGGCGCCGCATGGCGCGGGCTGGGAATTGCGCCGCAGCCATTTCGTAGTTTGGGGACAGCAAGTGCACTTCGAAGGCCAGATCGGCTGCTGCACCGCTCAGGACCAATTCGGACAGCTTTTCGGAGAAAAGTCCGGCAAAGACGGTTTGCAAGCCAGCATCACCCATTGCGCGCCATGCTAAGGGAAGCGTTTTGGAGACCGCTGCAGGGCTGCCTGTTGAAAGCGCCGTTTCGAACCGTTGCACGGCGGCGACCCGGTCCCACACGCCCCCGGAGGCTGCGGCGCGACGTTGTGTGTAGAGCCCCAGAAGACGGTTGTCGCCAAGCGCACCGCGTTGCGCCAGACGCTCTGCTGCTTCCAACTGTGCCTTCCAGCCCGAATTTGGCGACAGGTCAGCGTTAGCGTAAGCAACGGGCCAGCCCCGTGTCGGAATCGGTGTGCCAATGGCTTGGAACAGGCGGAAGGCAAGCGGGTCCGGCGTGGTCGGAACGGGTAGGGGTGGCTCACCTTCGAACAGTTCGGGATCCAGGAAGCGCTCCAGCGCGTCTGCCATTGCGGGTTCAATAAGACCGAGAGCGCGAGAGGTGCCCAAGACCAGTACGGCGTCATCCCACTCCCCAGCCCGCGCAGAGCAAAACACGTCGTATGCCTTGGCGGGCGAAAGGCTAGGGTTTTGCGTTGCTAGGGCGCAGGCTCCCCCTTCGGTTCCCGAGATCAGGGACAGGTCGAGGTAGCGTTTCAGGTGGGCGGAACTGCGATTTACAGCCGTTTGTTCGAGTAGGGCGAGGGCGGGATCAAGTGCCCCAAACCGTATAAGTGCATCCACTCTCGCCAGATCGAAGGCTGACGCATCGCCGCTTGGCGGGTTTGCCTCGGCCAGCAACAGGGTCATGATGAGAGATTGCAGCGCAGGCAGCGACGTGTCGGGCAGGTCTTTGACTGCCTGCGCCAAGTCTGATCCGCTGCTGGCAGACCAAAGCGTGTCGGGAAGGCCGGTCACGTTTGATGGCGCAAGCCCGACGCGCTGTGCCGCCTCGTCGCCCAACGGTTGCACTGTGACTTGCGGGACGATGCCGCTGGACGTGACATCGGGTTCCGGTTGAACGGGTTGAGCCGCCTGAACCGCCTCTTGCGTATCAAGCCAGTCGATCACGCTCAGCGGTGCTGTGGCCTGCTCCTGCCCACTCAGGCCGGTGCCAGCGCTGATCAGCACGGCAAGAAGAGGACCAAAGCTATTCTGCATCCAATGTGACGGGCACGCGCGTTTCATCCTGTGGTGGCGAGAAGTTGGCGCCGAAATACTCGCCCACATAGGCATAACCGACCAGCCCGATAAATCCGATGATCGCTAGAAAGATCAACAGTTTGAATAGACGGATCATGTTTTTGCCTGCCCCAGAATTCTTGTTGGTGGTTCTTTGTTTTGCTCAAAGCATATATGGCCTTTTTTGCAAAATCACGTCATTGACGGCTATATGAGCGAAAATCAGCATAATAATAATTTGGGGGCTGGCTTCCGACTGAACAAGACCGTTGTCATGGTTGGCATGATGGGGGCAGGAAAGACAGCCGTGGGGCGTGCATTGGCACAAAGGCTGGGTGTACCGTTTCTGGACAGCGACGCAGAGATCGAGAGTGCTGCCAACATGACTGTGCCCGAGATATTCGAGCGCGATGGCGAGCCTTTCTTCCGGAGTAAGGAAACACAAGTGATTTCCCGTCTGTTGGACGAAGAACGGGGCATTCTGTCGACTGGTGGCGGGGCTTTTTTGGCGGAAGAGAACCGCGCAAATATTACGGCGCGTGGCGTGTCCGTTTGGCTGAATGCGGACCTTGATCTGCTGTGGCAGCGGGTTCGCCACAAGGACACGCGCCCCTTGCTGCGTACCCCTGATCCGCGTGCAACATTGGGCGAAATCTATGACGCGCGTGTGCCGCTTTATGCCCTGGCGGATGTGTCTGTGAAGTCTTTGCCGAACCTGAGTATCGAGGAAATGGTGGACCGTGTGATTGCCACTTTGGTGGCCGAACGGCCCGACGTTTTGGAGAAGATGGATGCGTGAGATTGTCCATGTGCCGTTGGGCGACCGTGCATATGATGTGCTGATCGGGCCGGGCCTGTTGGCCGAAGCGGGTGCGCTGATTTTGCCGCTGCTGCCGCGTCCACGCGTTGCGATCGTCACCGAAACCCGCGTCGCAGCCCTGCATCTGGATGCTTTGCTTGCAGGCCTGGTGGAAGCGGGCACTGAGGCTGTCGCGCTTGAATTGCCTCCTGGTGAGACCACCAAAAGCTGGACCCATCTGGGCCAAGTGACCGAGTGGCTGCTCGATCAGAAGATCGAACGCCGCGATGTCGTGGTTGCCCTTGGCGGCGGTGTGATCGGCGACCTGGTGGGCTTTGCCTGTGCCATCCTGCGCCGCGGTGTGCGCTTTGTTCAGGTGCCCACGTCGCTGCTGGCACAGGTCGACAGTTCGGTGGGCGGGAAGACCGGGATCAACACCGCGCAGGGTAAAAACCTTGCGGGCGCCTTTCACCAGCCGAGCCTCGTACTTGCCGACACTGATGTCTTGGCGTCCTTGTCCGAGCGCGATTTTCTTGCCGGGTATGGCGAGGTTATGAAATACGGCTTGCTGGGCGATGCAGCGTTTTTCGAATGGCTCGAAGAAAATGCACCAGCTATGTCGGCGGGAGACATGGCGCTGCGGGTGGCTGCTGTTAAACGTTCGGTCGAAATGAAGGCCGAGATCGTGACCCGCGATGAGACGGAGCAGGGGGATCGCGCACTTTTGAACCTTGGTCATACATTCTGTCATGCCTTGGAAGCTGCAACGGGATATTCAGACCGCCTGCTGCATGGCGAAGGTGTTGCAATCGGGTGCGGCCTGGCGTTCGAGCTGTCGGCGCGACTGGGGCTCTGTTCACAGGAAGATCCCAGCCGGGTGCGCGCGCATATCCAGGCGATGGGGATGAAAGCGGATATTTCGGATATCCCCGGCGATCTGCCGGATGCAGCTGGACTGTTGGACTTGATGGGGCAGGACAAGAAGGTTGTCGCTGGGACGCTAAATTTTATTTTGGCGCGCGGTATTGGTCAGGCTTTTGTCACCTCGGATGTGCCTCGGCAGACCGTGATGGACGTTTTGGAGGACGCGTTGCGGGGAAGGTGACCGCTTGTGGAAGGAGATCGAAAGATGACGCCGGAAAGACTGCGCGAACTGTACGGTGAGGTCCATCAAAGGGCCGCAGCTAAGGTCATTTCATCGTTCGATCATCATTGCCGACAATTCATAGAGCATTCCACTTTCCTCGTGCTTGCCACATCTGACGGGCAAAATCTGGATATTTCACCCAAGGGCGATCCAGCGGGGTTCGTGATGGTGGAATCGGACACCTCGCTGCTGTTGCCAGATCGTCCTGGTAACAATCGGATCGACAGTATGATGAACATTCTGGCGCACCCGAAAGTGGCATTGCTGTTCCTGATCCCAACCGTCGATGAAACCCTACGTGTGAACGGAACGGCGGAAATCAGTGAGGATCCCGCGCTGTGTGACCAGTTCCAGGTCAATGGCCGCAGCCCAAAGACAGTTTTGAGGATCACCACGGATGAAATCTACACCCATTGCGGTAAGGCGCCGTTGCGTGGGAGCCTTTGGAAACCCGAAAGCTGGCCATCGGACCGCCCGGTCGCAACGCTGCTTGAAATGCTCAGGGATCACACCTCGCTTCCGGACGAACGGACCGGTCAGGATGCGGTCGAAAAGCTATATCGCGACACGCTGTACTAGGCGTTTCGCCCGAACAGAAAAGGCCTGCGTTTCAAGCGCGGGCCTTTTGCTTTTGACTGAGTTGTTTAGAACGGAATTTCGTCGTCTAGATCGCGGCTTGGGGCCGGGCTGGGTTGACTGCTGCCACCGCCACCGCCGCCACCGTATCCGCCATCGCGGTCGTCATAGCCCATCTGGCCGCCTCCGCCGCCGCCGAAGTTCCCTCCGCCACCGCCTTCGCCGCGACCATCCAACATCGTCAGCGTTGACGTGTAGGGGCGCAAAACTACCTCGGTCGAATAGCGGTCCTGACCAGATTGATCCTGCCATTTGCGGGTCTCAAGCTGACCTTCGATATACACCTTGGAGCCCTTGCGCAGATATTGCTCGGCAACCCGTGCCAGCGGTTCGGAGAAAATTGCAACAGAATGCCATTCCGTACGTTCCTTACGTTCACCCGTGTTGCGATCTTTCCATGTTTCGGATGTTGCAATGCGGAGGTTGCACACCTTGCCGCCATTCTGGAATGTCCGCACCTCGGGGTCGCGCCCCAGATTGCCGATCAGAATGACCTTGTTGACGGACCCTGCCATGTTCTTCCCCTTTTGTCCCTTGCCGGGCTGATTCCGTGCCGCGGCCTTGCGTTCTGGCTAGACTACACGCGGTTAATGCAGGGTAAAACCGCGTAAGACTGGCGCGATGGCAAAAAAGCCGTATATTGCGCGTCAAGAAATGGTGGCAGTGTACGATCTGGGGATAGTGAAAGATGCGAGCACTCTGGGCTGGGGCGATTATCGCTGCCTTCATGGTTGAGGCTGGAGCGGCACAGACGCTTTCGTCAAAAAACCGCGGTTCCTTGTTCAAATCTCAAACCAAGGTGTTGGATAGCCGTGCCGCCACACAGTATTCCAATTCTGTTCGCCTTCAGCCGCCCAAGGTGGTGACTCCAACCAAATGGGACACCGAGACCAAGAAGTTTCGTGGAAAGTACCGTGGCCCTTATCTGAACATGGCTAGGGACGCCGCACGCCGCCACGGCGTTCCCGAAGACCTGTTCTTGCGTCTTGTTCAGCAGGAAAGTGGCTGGAACGCGAAAGCCAAGTCGCACAAGGGCGCATATGGCCTTGCCCAACTGATGCCCGCCACAGCGCGCAGTTTGGGTGTCGACAGAAATGACCCGGCGGAAAACCTTGAAGGCGGTGCACGCTATCTCAAGGCGCAGTACCGCACTTTTGGCAGCTGGCGTCTTGCCCTGGCGGCCTACAACGCCGGGCCGGGGGCTGTGAAGAAGTACAACGGCGTTCCGCCATTCCGTGAGACTCGGAACTATGTGAAAATCATCTGGGGTAGTTAATCCGTTTCTTCGGTGCGTATCCCGTACGCGCCCTCCGATTGCGCCGTTTTTGCCTTAAATGCGCCATGCCATGCACTTAAGCCGGGAAGTGAACGGTAGCGATAGGGGCACGCATGAAACCTGGTCAATCCACATTCGAAGAACGTTTGAACCGCATAAACAGCGGCCAAGCGCGAAACGCCAGTGATGTTGTGTCGCCCAGAGCAAAGCTTGTGCACGAGGCGTACAAGGACCGCAGGTTTCATTTTGACATGTTGGTGGCAGGAGCGCTTGCAGGCGGCATCGCGGGACTTCTTTTTGCATCCAATATCGGGTTCCTGTTCATTATCACGCTGGACTACCTGACGCTTTATGGCCTGATCCTCGCGGACTTCAAAATTGCGGGTTACATTGCGGCGGTGGCCATCGCCCCGTTCGCATTTTTGGTGACTTTAATCTTTTCAAGAACGGCACAGCGGGCGTGGCAATTCTGGACGGCTTACATGATAGGTGTTTTGGCTGCCAATTACACCGACCTGCGCTATTGGATCGAAACGGTCGCCATCCCTGCCTTCTGGCAGTTCATGTCGAACTACACGGCTGCGTCGGAATACCTCTGATCACTCTGCGGCAACCTTGATGACGGGCTCCATCCGCTCCAGGATGTCTTCCGCCAAATGACATTTGACCTGATGCCCTTCGGCCAGGTAGCGCACAGGCGGCACGTCCTTTTCACAGAGCCCGCCGGGCACTTCAGATTTCCATCGGCACCGCGTTTGAAATGGGCATCCCGATGGTGGGTTCATGGCCGATGGAATGTCACCCTCAAGTACGATGTGCTGCTTTTCCACTGATGTGTCGGCAATCGGCACGGCGGACAGCAGCGCTTCTGTGTAGGGGTGATAAGGCGGGGCAAAGACCTGTTCGGTCGACCCCAGCTCGACCACGTGACCCAGATACATGACCATGACCCGGTCGCTCAGATAGCGGACGATGGAAAGGTCGTGCGAGATGAACAGAAGGGTGGTTTTATGCTCGCGCTGAATCTCCATCAGCAAGTCGGTCACCGCAGCTTGCACTGATACATCAAGCGCCGAAACGGGCTCGTCCGCAACGACAATCTTGGCATCCCCGGCAAAGGCGCGGGCAATACCGACACGCTGTTTCTGCCCACCTGATAATTGTCGCGGCATACGATCAGCAAAGGCACGGGGCAGCTTTACCAGGTCAAGGAGCTCTAGCATGCGCTGTTTGCGGTCCGCTTCATTCTTGCCGACCTTGAAAATCTCCAACGCACGAATGATTTGGCGGCCCACAGTCATCGAAGGATTGAGCGTGTCAAACGGGTTCTGAAAGACCATTTGCACATCCGCGACCGTTTGCGTGTCCCTGTCCTCAATCGGCACGTCCTGGATGTTCTTGTTGCCGAGTGTGATGGCCCCTTCGGTCGCGGTCTCAAGGCCCATCAGCACTTTGGCGAAGGTTGATTTGCCACAACCGGACTCGCCCACGATGGCCAGTGTCTCGGACTCGCGTGCCTCGAAGCTTAGGGTTTCATTGGCCTTGACGACCTTCTTGTCGCCACTCCCAAACAGGGCTGATGCCGCAACCTCGTAGTACTTCTTGAGGTTGTCCATCTTCAGTACAACATCGCCAACTTCACCCTTTTCCTTCTGCTCACCCACGGTGATCGGCGCATTCCAGTCAATCTCCTGGAAACGAAGACAGCGGGTTTCGTGGCTGACATCCTCATCCGCGGCGGCCATGGGGATGGCCTGATCCTGGTTGCAGAGGCCGTCTTGGAAATAGTCGCAACGCGGTCCAAAATTACAGCCCGGCGGCCGTTCGTGTGGCAGGGGGAAATTGCCCGGAATGGCCACCAGCGGGCGCGCGTTTTTGTCAGCGCCGGGCAGGGGAATCGAACGGAAAAGCGCTTGAGTGTAGGGGTGCTGCATCTCGTCAAAGACCTGTTTGATCGATCCGCGTTCAACGGCCTCACCGGAATACATCACGCAGATACGGTCACAGGTCTCAAGAACAAGGCCAAGGTTGTGCGAGATGAACAGCATCGATGTGCCGTACTTCTTGCCCAGATCCTTGACCAGTTCCACAACGGCGGCTTCAACCGTCACATCCAGTGCCGTGGTTGGTTCATCAAGGATCAGCAATGATGGCTCGGACATCAGCGCCATAGCTATGACAATGCGTTGCTGCTGTCCGCCCGAAAGCTGGTGAGGAAAGCTGTTCAGAATACGCTTGGGATCGGGCAGCTTGACATCCGTGACGACCTGCAACGCCCGGTCATAGGCATCCTTTTCGGACATGCCTTGATGGATCATGGGCACTTCCATCAACTGCTTGCCGATCTTCATGGCCGGGTTCAGCGAGGCCATGGGCTCCTGGTAGATCATGGCGATCTCTGAGCCGCGGATGTCGCGTAACTCCTCGGCGCTCATCTCTTGCAAGTCGCGGCCCTTGAACTTGATCGATCCGCCGACGATGCGCCCGTTCTTGCCAAGGTCCTGCATGACCCCAAGGGCCACGGTGGACTTACCGCACCCGGATTCACCAACAAGCCCGACAGCTTCTCCCGGCTTCACCGTCACGGAAAAATCCATGACAGCCGGAATTTCCCGCAGTCGCGTGAAGAAGGAAATGCTCAGCTTGTCGATCTCAAGGATCGGGCCGTCATAGTCCTGTTTTGCCATCGTCATCTCTCCCGTCTGGCTGTGAAGATTTCTTTCTTCATCTTGCCAAATAAACTCCGGGGGTGGGGGGGGGGGGGGGGGGGGGGCGCCGCGGGGGGGAAAAGAGGGAAGGAGTTGGAAGGCGGAGCAG
>NZ_JBYNDP010000096.1:14540-15315 GCF_059783535.1 Tateyamaria sp.
TTGTTCTTTTTTCCTTCGTCCCCCTCGCCGGCGGGTCCCGCCGCCCCCCCCCCCCCCCACCCCCGGTTTCGATTCAGTCCTTGAGGCTTTCCTCGCGCAGCCCGTCTGCCAGCAGGTTCAATCCCAGAACCATGGTCAGCAGGGACAGGGCAGGGGCGATCGCCGGATGTGGATAGGCCGACAACAGGCGCCGACCGGCGTTGATCGTTGTGCCCCAATCCGGGCTCTCGCTTTGCAAGCCCAACCCGAAGAAGCCCAAGGTGCCCAGAAGGATGGTGGTGTAGCCAATCCGCAAGCAGAAATCGACGATCAGCGGACCGCGCGCGTTCGGCAGAATCTCCCATAGCATGATATACCAGGGGCCTTCGCCGCGTGTTTGTGCTGCTGCCACGTAGTCCCGTGTCTTGATGTCGAGGGCTAGGCCACGAACAATCCGGAAGACGGTGGGCGCGTTCACAAAGACAACCGAGACGAACACGACCAGAATGCCCGGATCTATGTCGAACAGGTCCAGGAATTCTGGCAGCACAGCCACCTTGGTGCCACCATCGGAAATCAGCGACAGATAAATCCACCCCATGATCCCAAGCACTACAATCAGCAACGGTGTGCGGAAGCTCGGTTGCGTGTAGTAACGCGAGTTCAGCAGAACGCCCACGAAGATCAGCGGAAAGATGAACAGGACGGTCGCCATGTAGTTCGGAATGCCCGTCGCCACGATCTCTGGTGTCACCAGCAGGTAGAACAGCAGGATCACAGGGAAGGCGAGGATCAG
>NZ_JBYNDP010000223.1:0-3286 GCF_059783535.1 Tateyamaria sp.
CCTGCCGAGCCTGACCGGATGATCAGCGTGAAGGTGGCCGCCGATGTGGCGTAACCTGATCACCGCCGCCGCACTTGCTGTCCCCGCGGGGACAGCTTTTGCATCGGGTATCGAGATCACGGTGAGCGGTGAGGCCAACGGCACCATCGCCATCGACCTGCTCGAAGACACGGCGCCGCAACACGTCGCGCGCATCACGGCGTTGGCCGAGGGCGGTGAGTATGACGGGGTGGCCTTTCACCGCGTGATCGACGGCTTCATGGCGCAGACCGGTGACGTGCAGTTCGGAGATACGAGCGGTGACTATGATGGTCGTCGTGCGGGCACAGGTGGCTCGGACCAGCCGGATCTGCCTGCGGAGTTTTCGGACATCACCTTTGATCGCGGCGTGGTAGGCATGGCCCGCTCGCAAAGCCCGAACAGTGCCAACAGCCAGTTCTTTATCATGTTCCAGCCGGGGCCGTTTCTGGATGGCCAATACACCGTTGTGGGCCGTGTGACCTCGGGCCTTGAGGTGCTGGATCAGATCAAGCGGGGGCACCCGCGGTCGGGTGCGATCGAAGGGGCGCCGGATGTGATGACGAAGGTGTCTGTCACCGAGTAAAAAACTGTCCCCGCGGGGATAAAATCGAAGGGCGCGGGGTTTCCGCGCCTTTTTTGCCACTTGAAACAAGATATTGCTGCGCGACGTTCACCTTACCTGCAGATTGACGAAGGTTAAGTCCCCGTTAACGTCGCCAGCACACTATCGCGCCGCGGATGTCGCTCTCTGATCTTCGATGCTATCGCGCGTGGTGCGCCAGAACGCGCGTACCTCTCGAAACATTTCGAGATCACTTGCGTATATCTGTTTCAGCATCGATTTGAGTTCAGGGACAAGAACATCCTGATGGCGCACAGCGCGATGCGCGCTGTTGCGATCGGGCACACAGGCGATCCGATCGGCGATGTCAGGGACCAGATCAGACAGCAGATATGTGAGCTGCCAATCAAGTTGCTCAACCGTCAACGCGCGGAAATTCAAGGAGTAGACGTGCGCCACTTGGTGAATCTGCGGCACGAGATGCCAGTTTCGTTTGGTGTAGGTTCGCCCGTTGATGTTGTCTGATGCCCAACGCGCAAGTTTCAGACAGTTTTCGATGTGCCCGCTTGCGTCGAGATCAGGACTGCGATCAATCGGGTTGGACTCAAAAAACGCGCGGCTCATTCCGGGACGCGGTTGACCACCCGGCCCGTAAACTTTGTCGAAATAGACGGACAGAAAGCGCTGGAGCGGATTGCGCAGAATGATGATCCCATAAGCCGGTGTTTGGAGGTTGGCCTGTGGCACACCGGTTGGGCGCACGAGTTGCGCGTCCCAATCATGCAGCTTGCTTTGGTGATTGAGCGGTTTGCCGTGGTCGAGCACGTACATCAGATGTTTCATAAACGTCCCGGCATTTTTGGCGATGTGGTGCCAATACAGGTCGGGGTATTGTCGCGTGGTGTAGAGCCACTCAGGCTTCAAGCGTGCACGACTTGACTTGGTGAGGTCGCCAAGGCTGCCGATGTCTTGCAGACGCATGTGTTGGTTCCACCTTGTCTTTGTAAACCTGCGACAGGATTAGCAGTGTCAGAGCGCAGGTCAAATCCCTGGTTTGGGTGCGACGCGGACAGTCTATTTCGCCGTGGCGCTGCGTGTCAGCCAGCCCAGCCCTGCGCTGATGACCGCAAGACCTGTAGCGATCCAGGCGAGCCCTGTGAACGCAGTTGTCATGGCTGCACCGTGGCCCGGTGTATCACTCTCGATCCCGAAGCTGGCAGTTCCGCCTGCGCCTGAGTAGAGCGCTGCAACAAACCCGCCGACCGCCGCCACGGAGATGAGACCGGCCATGCGCGTCACGGCGTTGTTGATGCCCGATGCGGTGCCGGATTGTGTTTCGTCGATCGCCGTCATGACAGAGGTTGAGAGCGGCGCCACAACGGCTGCCATACCGAGGCCCACCAGACACATGGCTGGCAGGATGTGGCCCCAGAAATTCTGATACGGCGCAAGCACGGCCATGGCGGCATAGCCTGTCGCAACCACCAACGAACCGCCCATGAGCAAAGGCGCGGGCCCGATCCGGTCGGCTAATCTGCCTGCGCGGGCCGAGAGCAGTGAAATGAACACCGACATAGGCGCAAAGGCGGCGGACGTTGCAATCTCGGTCAGACCCCAGCCGGCGATGAAGGTCATCGGCATGAAGAAGAACATCATCGACAGCGCAGAGTAGAGCGTGAATGTGAGTGCATTCGCGGCGGAGAAGGGGCGGGAGGCAAAGAGCATGAGCGGCATCATCGGATGGTCGCTCCGCATTTGGGTCCAGAGGAAAACCACCAGCATCATCGCGCCACCGGTCAACCACATTGTTGCGTTGCTGCCGTGATCAAGCGAGGTCAGCCCCCATGCGATAGCAAGCAAGGCAGCCGTCGCTGTCACGGCACCCGGAACGTCGACGCGTGCGTCGTCCTTGACCGGATCGTCGCCCAGATGGCGATAGAGCAGAAACAGTGCGACAGCTCCGAGGGGCAGGTTGATGGCAAAGATCCAGCGCCACATATCCGGCCCGCCAATGGTCAGGGTCAACCCGCCAATGATCGGTCCTGCAGCGGTCGTAACCGCCGTGGCAGACGCCCAGACACCGATGGCACGCCCCCTGCTTTCGCGCGGATAGGCGCGGGCAATCAGGGCAAGTGACCCCGGCACCATGATAGCCGCACCGACACCCTGAACCGCGCGGGCGATGATCATGAAGAGTGGTGTAGGGGCCACAGCGCAGAACATCGAGGCCACGACAAAAAGGGCAATGCCAAACCCAAAGATTCGGCCCAGCCCAAAGCGGTCGCCCATCGCGCCGCCGACAAGGATCAGGGCCGACAGGGTGAGCATATAGGCGTTGTGAATCCACTGCGCCTGAACCAGACCCGCGCCAAGGCTGTCGCGCATGGCAGGCAAGGCGATGGCCACCACAGTGCCGTCGATGATGCCGAGGGCAGAGGCAAGGACGGCAGCAACAAGGATGTAGGGTCGGCTGCGTTCCGCGCAGAACCCGGGATGAAAAACGGGCGCCGCAGTGGTCTGGGGCGCCCGTGTGTCTGTCATGTAGGAAAGACCTTAGCCGTTTTGCGGCGCGGCCGCTGGTTGTTGCGGTGCCTTCGGTTTGTTGCCGCCTGCGTTCAGGGGGTCGTCCTGACGCTGCACGGACCCTTCGAAATGGGCGCCGCTTTCGATGGCGATGGTCTTGTGGATGATGTCGCCTTCGAC
>NZ_JBYNDP010000097.1:0-11883 GCF_059783535.1 Tateyamaria sp.
CACGGATGAAGGCGATCCTGACCGACATCCAGACCGGCAAATTCGTGCGTGACTTCATGCAGGAAAACGCGGTTGGTCAGCCCTTCTTCAAAGGCACGCGTCGCATCAACGACGAGCATCAGATCGAAGAAACGGGCGAAAAGCTGCGCGGCATGATGCCGTGGATCTCGGCTGGCAAGATGGTCGACAAGTCCAAGAACTAAGGGCTATGACGTGCGCCCCTAGGGTGCATCGTCACGCGACATCCAGAAAGGCCGCTGCAAAGGCGGCCTTTCCTTTTTGGGTCACATGGATGGCACGACTGTTCGCGTCGCGCCGCATCCAACCCTGATCCTCCATGCGTGTCAGCATGGCTCGACCAAGCGAACCCGCCAGATGGTTGCGCCGCTCTGACCAATCAAGGCAGGTCCGGCACAACAAGGTCCGCCCCTTCTCCAACGCTGCCAGATCAATGCCAAATCCGGACGCAAAGTGGCGCCCGGCCCGTGTCAGCTCGACATCCTCGCCGTCCTCAACCAGCAAATCACGCGCAATCAGGCTGCGATACATCTGCACCCCCATGCGACCGGCCAAATGGTTGTAGCACACCCGCGCCACCTGCATCTGCGCATCGCGCGGCCCGGTTCGGACACGGGTCGCGCCACGCCGTGCTGCCAGTCCCATCAGCGCTTCCAGCACGCCTGCCACCTCGGCATCGGCCAGATTAAAATACTTGTGCCGCCCGGATTTGCGGGGCGCGATCAGGTCGGCCTCGGCCAGTTTTGACAAATGCCCGCTGGCCGTGGACAGACCTACGCCCGCTTCTTCGGCAAGTTCGGACGCCGTAAGCGCCCGCCCATCCATCAGCGCCGTCAGGATATTCGCCCGCGCCGGATCTCCGATCAGCGCGGCGATGTGAGAGATATCTGGACCTTCTTTCATAGTTTGATCGTAACCGAAGCGTTCCCGCACGTCAAAGTGCTAACCAAAGCTCGGACAAGAAAGGACACCACATGCTGACCTGCATCATCCAGTACCAGATCGACCCAACCAAACGCGCCGCCTTTGTCGAGTACGGCCAAAGGTGGGGCGAAGCCATCCCGCGCTGTGGCGCAGACCTTGTGGGATATTTTGCGCCACATGAAGGATCAGCCACGCTCGCCTACGGCATCTATCACATTGAAAACCTTGCCGCCTATGAACAATACCGCGCACGACTCGCGGCGGATCCACTGGGACGCGAAAATTACCTGTTTGCACAATCCGAGAAATTCATTCTCAAAGAAGATCGGACATGGCTCACCAACGTTTCAATGTCGCAGGGAGGTTCAACATGATCGCTGTCATCTTCGAGGTTTGGCCCAAGGACGGGCATCGCACCCCCTATCTGAACCGGGCCGCCGCGCTCAAAGAACACCTTGGCGACATCCCGGGCTTCATCTCGGTCGAACGGTTCGAGAGCTTGATGGAACCGGGCAAGCTGCTGTCGCTGTCCTTTTGGGAAGACGAAGCCGCCCTGGAACATTGGCGCAAGCTGCCGGAACACCGCGACGCGCAATCCGCAGGACGGGATGTCCATTTCGACAACTATCGACTGCGCGTCGCGGGCGTCATCCGGGACTATGGCATGATGGAACGAGACGAGGCGCCCGCCGACAGCAAAGCGCAGCATGACCGATAGCCCGCGCATCACGGCCGCCAGTTGGGCCATGGTGGCCATTCTCGGGTTCACCTGGGGCGGCACCTTTCTGGTCACTGAAATTGCCCTGACCGGGATCACCCCGTTCTGGCTGGCTGCCGGTCGCATCTGCTTTGCCGCCATCTTGATGGTCGCCATTTGGACTGCACTTGGTGCCGCCTTGTTCAAGGACCCCGTGCGACCGGACACATGGTTGTCATTGGGTGCAATTGGCGGGTTCAGTTCCGCGATCCCTTTCATGCTGCTGGCATGGGGACAGCAATACGTCACGTCGGGCTTTGCAGGTGTCTCGATGGCGTCGGTCGCATTGATCGTGTTGCCATTGGCACATCTGCTGGTTCCGGGCGAACGCATGACCATGCGACGGAGCCTTGGCTTTGTCATCGGCTTTGTTGGCGTCTGTATCCTGATCGGCGGCCAAGCCTTCGAAGCCAGCGGCGCGCATTTGGAAACCGCCGGACGGATCGCCTGCATTGGGGCTGCCAGTTGCTACGGCATCTCGTCGATCCTGATGCGGCGCTTGCCGCCGGTGGATCCGATCGGGCTGTCGACCGTGTTGCTGTTGATCGCCGCTCTGATCGTGCTGCCTGCAGCGTGGATTGTTGAGGGGCCGCCACCGCTACCGGACACACAAACCCTTGCGGTCATAGCCTTTCTTGGACTGATCCCGACGGCGGCAGCCAACATGCTCCGCGTTCTGGTGATCCGCAGCGCCGGGCCCGTCTTCATGTCCATCACGAACTACCAGGTGCCCGTCTGGTCAGTTGTCATGGGCGCTGTAATCCTCGGCGAACCACTGCCGCCAAGCCTGCTTTGGGCGATGTTGCTGATCCTGGCGGGCGTCGGCCTCAGCCAATACGGCGCATTGCGCAGACTGTTCGCACGCTGACATCCAGCTTCATTTCGCCGAATAAACCGCCCCCGGAGGGCCCATTTGGGTCAATGCGAAACGGCGGCCTCCACCGCCTTGACGACATGCTCAACACTCGCGTTCAGCACAGCTTCGTCTTCGCTTTCCGCCATGACCCGGATCAGCGGTTCAGTCCCGGATTTGCGGATCAGCAACCGACCGTTGCCATTCAACTGACCCTCGGCTTCGGTGATGGCCGTCTTGACGCTGTCCATATCAAGCGGCGCCTGCCCCGCAGCGAAGCGCACATTCTTTAGGAGTTGTGGCACTGGATCAAAGACATGCAGCACCTCACTCGCTTGTTTACCGGATTGCACCAGTTCCGCCAGGAATTGCAGGCCAGCCATCAGCCCATCACCGGTCGTGGCATAATCCGTCATCACGATATGACCGGACTGTTCACCGCCAAGATTAAACCCGCCCGCGCGCATGCGTTCAACCACGTAGCGGTCGCCGACACCTGTACGCTCCAGACCAACACCGCGCCCCTGAAGGAAGCGCTCAAGACCCAGATTGGACATGACCGTGGCGACAAGCGCATTGCCCTTGAGCCGCCCTTCGGCCGCCCAGCGTGCTGCCATCAGGCCCATGAACTGATCGCCATTGCCCACACGGCCCTTTTCGTCCAGCAGAATGACCCGATCTGCATCCCCATCAAGGCAAATGCCGACATCGGCGCCATGAGCTACAACCGCTTCTGCCGCTGTCTGGGGCTGGGTGGAGCCACATCCTTCGTTGATATTGTGCCCGTTTGGCGCCACCCCGACCGGGATGACCGTGGCCCCGAGTTCCCATAGTGCTTCAGGCGCCACGCGGTAGGCAGCGCCATTCGCGCAATCCACAACGACCTTCAGCCCGTCCAATCGCATCTGGCGCGGGAACGAGGATTTCACCCGCTCGACATAGCGGAACCGACCATCATCGATCCGCTTGGCGCGCCCGATTGTCCCCGCGGGGACAGGGTCAACCCCTTGGGACACAAGGTTTTCTATTTCGGCTTCCGCCGCATCGCTCAGCTTGTAGCCATCAGGGCCAAAGAACTTGATGCCGTTGTCATGGGCGGGGTTATGACTGGCTGAAATCATCACCCCCAGATCGGCCCGCATGGACCGCGTCAGCAACCCGACGGCGGGCGTCGGCACCGGCCCCAACAGCAAGACATTCATGCCGGTACTTGTCAGACCTGCCGTCAGCGCGTTTTCAAACATGTAACCCGAAAGGCGCGTATCCTTGCCGATCACCACGCGGTGCACGCTGTCGCCGTCCCTGCGAAAGTACCGCCCCACTGCCGCGCCGATGCGCAGCGCCATCTCGGCCGTCATAGGGGCGGTATTGGCTGTGCCCCGGACGCCGTCCGTCCCGAAAAGCTTTGTCATATTAGCGATGTGCCACGGAAGCGCGCCACAGCGCAATGGCCTGCGCGTGTTCGGCAACGTCATGCGCGCGAATGATCTGCACGCCTTGAGCAATGGCAGCAAGGGCGACAGCGATTGAACCGGGCGCACGAGCGGACGCTTCCGGCGCATTGCCAATGGTGCCAATGAACCGCTTGCGTGACGCGCCCAACAAGATCGGCACACCAAGGCTGTGAAACAGGCTAATCCGGTTCAGCAGCGTAAGGTTGTGATCCAGTGTCTTCCCAAATCCGATGCCCGGATCAGCGATGATCTTGTCCTTGGCAATACCTGCCGCCTGCAAACTTTCGATCCGTGCGGCCAGAAAGTCATAAACGTCCAGCAGAACATCGTCGTAGGCTGGATTGTCCTGCATGGTCTGAGGATCGCCCTGCGCATGCATCACACAGACAGGCACGCCACGCTCAGCACAAAGCGTTGCAAGATCAGGATCGTAGGTGCAGCCCGACACGTCATTGACAATGGATGCACCAGCATCCAACGTCGCCTCCGCGACAGCAGCCTTGCGCGTATCGATTGAGATCGGCGTGGTCACGCCCTTGGCGCGCAAGTCGCTGATCACTGGTGCGGTGCGCGCGATCTCTTCGTCTATGTCCACGGCTGCCGCACCCGGTCGCGTGCTTTCACCCCCAATATCAATGATGCCTGCACCCTGATCGATTAGCACCTGCCCGTGCGCGACTGCATCTGTACGCCTATTGTGCTTTCCGCCGTCCGAGAAACTGTCAGGCGTGGTGTTCAGGATGCCCATAATCTGCGTCGCTGACCCCGAGTGCCGAAACCGAGCGCGTTCCCCATCTGTCAGGTCAGATACCGGAAAGATGCGTGCCTTATCGCTTCGCGAGAGGGTTTCAACATGTGTGAACCAGCATTCGCCAAAGACAATCGCCTCATCCGGACGGGCCGGCCCCACCTGCATCAACGGGCGGACATAGCGCATTACAGCTTGGCCTGATCCACGGGAACTGCGCGCAGAGTAACCGGCGCATCCTTGGGGCCATCATCGCCAATCACCAGCATTTCCAGAACCTCGAACGTGGCTGCAAACCAAGATGCCAGTGCAACAGCATCCGCTCCTTTTGCCGAGGGACCGTCGACGGCATCCAAAACGATCTTGGAGGGCGCCCAGACACAGGCCTGACCGTTGCGCATCGCCCAATCCAACTCAGTCCTGGTGTCTACGACCTTGCACCGTGCGTCGCGGGCCGCGAGCACCCACGCGTTCTGTTCAATGGCGAGCAAGTCAATGCGCCGTTGCGCCAGCGGATGGCTGGCCAGAGGCGCATCAATATCCGCAGGTCCGACACAGAAGATCAGAGGGCGACCCATCACCTCGAGCTGGTCAATCCATCCGCTCAGGTTGTCCGAGGCGATGGCGTCATTGGACAGATACACCAGCTCCGGATGCATCACGTCCTCTTCCAGATCCTCTGCCGCAACGGGGCGGCTGGTGCCGCGGCTGCGCACAATCTCGACCCCAAGGGCACCGGGACCCCGATCCAGCTTTTCGATACGGACAAAAACGCGCATCGCCTGCGGTTCCATCAGGATGCGGTCGGCCACACGTTCCGCCAACGTTTCCAGCAGATTCAAACGTTCGGCGGCCAGTTCATAAGCAATCGCCTCTGTCACCTTGTCGTAAGACAAGATCCGGTCAACGTCGTCGTCGATCGGCCCAGTGAGTGGGCGCACTTCGACCACGATGTTGAAACAGATGCGCTGGGTGACCCCGCGTTCGGCCTGAAATGCGCCTATTTCGACCTCGACCGTGTGATCACGGACCGAGATGCGATCTAGTGGCGCCGATGTGGCAGTTGCTTCCGACCGTTCAGACGGATGGGAAAAGGCAAGACGGATTTCGGACGCCATGATGCGGACCTATGCAGTCAAAGTTGCGCCCTTCTACCCAAGCTGTCCCCGCGGGGACAGGGGCAAAGACGCCGCCCTTCGGCCCGAAAACGTCAGTTTGAGGCTGTACGGAAGGTGTGCCGGTAAAAGACATGCACGCCAATGGCTGCTGTCTTGGTGTATACGCGGCTCCAGCGTGGGCGGACAGCGGTCGTGTGATAGTGCGTGGCACCTTCTGTCAATGCCGGTGCGCGGCCATCCAGAACGGTACGGGCTACTTTGGATACACGCTCAAACGCGCGCTGCTCCCGGATGGTTTCCGGTGCGCCATCGCAGGTATAGGTGAACTGGCATTGGTACTTGCGACCGGTGCCCTGGTTGATCACACCGCAGACATTGTCGGGAAAACGCGCGCTGCGCACGCGATTCATGATGACTTCAGCCACCGCGAACTGCCCTTTGACGGTTTCGCCACGGGCTTCGAAATAAAGCGCCTCACTCAGGCACCGCCAATGTGCGTCACCCACTGCTTTGGGCTGTGAATCAACCCAGCTTCGCGAAAGCGATATATCCGTCTTCGTGTCCGGTTCCGTCAGCAATGCCGCAAGCCGCGTTGACGGCACGCCCCGCAATCCACGATTTTCCGCGCTTCTCAACGCCTCACCAGCTGCACTCGTATTCTCGGCATCTGCCGCAGCAAGCTGCGTCCCTGCCAGCATGGACCATGCCAGCAGCGCCTTTACCAAACGTCGCATTGATCACCCCAGGATCGTTTCCGATCCGCGGCATTTAGGGAAAATTGACCAGTTCGTCCAGTTTTTGAGCGATTTCGTCGCACATGGCCGCTATGCGTGGGCACGATATCGCCTGTGAAGCACCGCAGGATACTGTGGCGAATGGACAGGAAACCTACCCTATTTTGTGGGAAATCGCCAATTGAGCGGAAGCCAGCCGAGCCACCGGAACCCTAAACGGAGAGCACGAAACATAGTCGAATCCGGCCTTCCGACAAAAGGCGATTGATTCGGGGTTGCCGCCATGTTCGCCGCAGATGGACAGCGTCACATCCGGTCTGGCCGCCCGCCCACGTTCTGAGCCAAGCTTGAGCAACTCACCGACACCATCGATATCCAGAGAATGGAACGGGTCTTCGACAAAGACCTCTTGCCGGACATAGTCGGACATGAACCGCCCGGCATCGTCCCGTGAAAGCCCATAAGTCATTTGTGTCAGATCGTTCGTCCCAAAGGACAGGAAACTACAGTGCTGCGCAATGTCGCCCGCCCGCAATGCCGCGCGCGGCGTTTCGACCATGACGCCAAGACGATAGTTAAAGTCCGCTCCCCTTTCGGCAGCAACAGCAGCCGCAATTGCGTCGACGCGTGTGCGCACCAACTCGACCTCCCGCTTAGCGCTGACCAGAGGGATCATGATCTCCGGTTCGACCTGCGCACCGTCGCGACTTGCATCCAGGGCAGCTTCGAAGATCGCCCGGGCCTGCATGTCATAGATTTCCGGCACGGTCACACCAAGGCGTACACCGCGCAGACCCAGCATCGGGTTGTATTCGGTCATCGCCTCGATCCGACGGGTCACATCGGACAAAGCCAAGTTCAGCGCATCGGCAAGCTCGCGTTGGCCGTTGCGATCGGTGGGTAGAAATTCGTGTAGCGGGGGGTCAAACAGACGGATACAAACCGGTTTGCCCTGCATGATGTTGAAAAGCTGACTGAAGTCAGCCCGCTGCATGGGCAAAAGCCGTTCCAGCACCGCCCGCCTGTCATCGCTGGTCGCGGCAAAGATCATCTCGCGCATGACCCTGAGCCTGCCCGGCTCAAAAAACATGTGTTCGGTCCGGCAGAGGCCGATGCCTTGTGCATTGAAGTTACTGGCAGTTTTCGCGTCCGCGGGCGTGTCAGCGTTGGCGCGGATATCGATATCCCGCTCGGCATCTGCCCAGTCCATCAGGTCGGTGAAGGCATCATCAAGGGCCGCTTCCTGCATCTCGGGCGCGCCCAGAAGGATCGTTCCGTTTGTGCCATCCACCGTCACGATGTCACCCGCCGCCACTGTGCGGCCATCTTTCGTCGTCAACAGTCCCTTGCGTGTCTGGAACCGGATATCTCCCACGCCGACGACACAAGGCAGGCCGATACCGCGTCCGATCACGGCGGCATGGCTGGTGATCCCGCCACGTTCGGTCATCACCGCCTTGGCGGCATGCATCCCTCGAATGTCTTCGGGAGAGGTCTCCCGGCGGACAAGGATACAATCCTCGTTTCGCGCAGCACTTGCTTGCGCCTCATTGGAGGAAAACACCAGTTTGCCCGTGGCCGCACCGGGGCTGGCTGCAATGCCGGTGCCGAGGATGTCACGCTTGGCATGGCGGTCCACTTGCCGGTGCAGCAACTCATTCAAAGTGCGCGGTTCGATCCGCATCAGGGCTTCTTGCCGCGGAATGATTCCGTCGCGCGCAAGCTGCACGGCAATCCGGACAGCTGCGCGGGATGAGCGCGCCACGCGCACACCGTCAAGGATATGCAAGTGTCCGTTTTCAATGGTGAATTCGACCTGCATCTCTTCGCGCAGCTTGGTGCGCATCAGGCGGGCGTGCTCAACCAGTTGGGCGAATCCATCGGGCACCAATTCCTCGAGCGAGGGGCCGCGGGGGTCTCGGGTGATGAAAAGCGACTTTGCATCGCTTCGCAAGGCGTCGCGGCCCTGGCTTTGGCGCAAATATCGTCCGGTGATCTGCGGCATGCCGGTTTTTGACGACACCAGTTGCAGAACGCCGGAGCCGCTTTCACCCTGCCCGACACCGAAGGCCATTTGCTGTACGATCAGGCCCAGACCGGCATCGGCCGGGGCGCCCTTGGCCTGCCGCAGCAGGCGGGCTGACGTGCCCTCCCACGCGCGGGCCATGGACTTTAGCACCCCTGCCAATTGTTCGGCACGGGTTGCAGGAAACGCAAATTCCGTTTCGATTTCATAGGCTTCCAAGGTCTGATGTAGCGCATCAGGGCCTTCACCCGTGACATCGTCGAACATGTCAGGATCCAGACGGTCGACATGGATGGCATAACTTTGCACGAAACGCGTGAACAGCGCGGCACCCGCGTCATCTCCGAGCGTGTCGCAGAGCGCCGCGTACCGCGTTTTGTTCATGCCGACATTGAGAATGGCGGACGGGCCGCCCCAATCCGGGTCCTCGGAGGACGGGCGGACACAAAGCAGAGCCTCGTCCGGGAATTGGTCGAGAATCGCTGGAATATCAGGGAGATGACCACTGGCAATGTCGTGCACGGCATCGAAGGACAACGCCACTGTCGGGGGCACCGGCAGGTCAAGCCGGGTCAGCCGTTGCAGACATTTCGCCCGTCCGCCATGCGTTTCTGTCGCGATGGGGGCAGTTGGGGTGACCAGGGTGGTGTTCGGGTTATTCTGCACTGCGGCATCGCTCCTTTGCGAGGCGCAGCATAGCCGTAAACCTTGACCGCACAAGGGTTTAGGATGTGCGACTTTCGGCCTGTGACAGGGTGGCACCCCCCGTGCAGCATCCGTACACCCCCTGTACACCGGGCGCGCACGCAGAAAGTGCGGTTCGCGCAACGGTTTTTGACGTCGGAAGGGGGCCAGCCCCCTGACCCCCGAAGTTTATTTGGCAAGATGAAGGAGGATCAGCCTTCGATCTTGGTGAGGTCGGCGACGCTCAGGCAAAGCGTGCGGATGCGGCTGAGCAGGTTGAGGCGGTTGCGGCGGACGGTTTGGTTGTCCGCGTTGATCTGGACCGCTTCGAAGAATGCATCGATAGGTCCGCGCAGGGATGCCATGGCGGACATGGCGGTTGTGAAGTCCTGAGCCTCCATCGCCGGGGCGATCCTGGCCTCTGCGGTGTCGAGCGCTTCGAACAGGGCGGTTTCCTGCGGTTCCTCGGCGAATTTGATGTCGGCGCCATAGGAGTATTCAACGCCATCCGCTTCCTCGGCCTGGGTCAGGATGTTGTTGGCGCGTTTGAAACCCTGGATCAGGTTTTCCCCGTCGTCGGTGGCGAGGGTTTTGGACAGGGCACGGGCTCGTTTGACCAGCAAAGTGAGGTCATCGTTGTTTGGCATCGCGATGCAAGCGTCGATGATGTCGTGGCGGATGCCCTGATCGCGGAGGTAGACCTTTAGGCGGTCGTGGAAGAAGGCGAGGAGGTTTTCGGACCTGACCCGCCAAGCAGTCGCCATTTGGATGCCTATTTCACCGAGTTCGACAAGTCGCTTTCTCAGCACGCCAGACAAGCCCTTTTGAACGTCCTCGGTTAGAGGAACCTTCATTCCACTTGAAGTGGTGACCTCCATTTCTCCAACTTCCATTGCTTCATCCTTCAAAAGCATGAGCTTGTCTTCGACGTTGCTGGGTATGAGATCTAGTCTTTCCAGACCATGCCGATACATTTGTTCGGTCAAACTGACAGAAAGCCGGTTATCCAAAACCAATCGAATGACACCCAATGCAGCCCTGCGCAGAGCATAGGGGTCTTTCGACCCGGTGGGCTTCTCATCAATTGCCCAGAAACCAGTCAGGGTATCCATCTTGTCCGCCATCGCGACAGCAACCGACACCGGCGAAGTTGGCACATCATCCGACGGACCCAACGGCGAATAGTGTTCTTCACACGCCTCGGGCACGCCATCGTCATGTCCTGCGGCTTCGGCGTAGTACTTGCCCATGGTCCCCTGCAATTCGGGGAATTCATAAACCATTTCGGACGCGAGGTCGGCTTTGGCGATACGGGCAGCCTCGGCAGCGAGGTCAGGTTTGGCACCGACCACTGGTGCAAGTTCGCGGGCCAGTGCCTCGATCCGGGCGACACGCTCGGCTTGAGACCCGAGTTTGTTGTGGAAGGTGACGTCGGCCAATGGCTTTGCCATGCCTTCAAGTCCTACTTCACGAACGGTGCGCAAGTCATTCTCCCAGAAGAACTTTGCGTCCGCGAGCCTTGCGCTCAGAACCTTTTCGTTGCCCGCCAAAATCGTGGACCCACTGTCGGCCGTTTCGCGGTTGGCAACGGTGATGAACCGTTCGATCCGGCCCGTTTTGGGGTTCCGCACCGAGAAGAACTTTTGGTGCTCTTTCATCGAGGTTTGCAGCACCTCGGGCGGCAGGTCCAAGAAGTCGTCGCCGATCTTGCCCATCAGGACCACGGGCCATTCGACCAGACCTGCGACCTCGGCCAGCAGGCCGTTGTCCTCGACCACCTCAAGCCCGTTGGCGAAGGCGGCGTTTGTTGCGTCGTTCCAGATGGTGTCTGCACGCTCGGACGCGTCCAGCACCACGTGGGCGCGGGCCAGCTTGGCGCTGTAATCGTCAAAGGACGTGACGGGGAAGCGGCCCGGGGCCATGAAGCGGTGCCCTTCGGTGGTGTCGCCGAAGGTGATGCCATCGACGTCGCCCGGCACAACGCTGTGCCCTGCCTCATCCGTCAGGATGCAGAGGATCGAGTGCAGCGGGCGCACCCATTTCAGCGGGCCGCTGCCCCAGCGCATGGATTTGGGCCATGGGAAGTTGCGGATCGTCGCCTCAAGCACTTCAGCAATGATCTCGGCCGCGGGACGGCCCGGTTTTTCGATCACGGCAAAGAGTACGTTGCCCTTGGGCGTCTCGCGCTCCTCGACCTGATCGCGGGTCAGGCCCGCGCCCCGCAGGAACCCTTCAATCGCTTTTTCAGGTGCGTCGGCCTTGGGGCCTTTGCGCTCTTCCCGCGTTGTGGGGCTTTGATCCAGCAGACCTTCGACCGTCAGCGTCAGGCGGCGCGGCGTGGTAAAGGCGGCGGCTGAGGCGTAGGTCAGCCCAGCCTCGACCAGACCGTTTGTGACCAGCTTTTGCAGGTCCTCGCCCGCGCGCTTTTGCATGCGTGCAGGGATTTCTTCGGAGAAGAGTTCGATCAGAAGGTCAGGCATTGGGACGCTCTAGAGATTGACGAAGAATTGGATAGCGATGGCGTTGGCAATATCGACAAAGAAGGCCGAGACCAAGGGCAGGATGAC
>NZ_JBYNDP010000097.1:11983-14962 GCF_059783535.1 Tateyamaria sp.
TAGCGATGGCGTTGGCAATATCGACAAAGAAGGCCGAGACCAAGGGCAGGATGACAAAGGCCATAGGGGATGGGCCATATCGTTTGGTCACGGCTGTCATGTTGGCGATGGCCGTCGGGGTGGCGCCAAGGGCGAAGCCGCCGAACCCGGCCCCCAGAACGGCAGCGCGGTAGCCCCCGCCCATCAGCGGGAACAGGATGAAGATCACGAAGGCCAGTGTCGCCAGCGTTTGCAGTGCGAGGATCAGGCCGATGGCTGCGCCCAGTTCAACCAGTGTCCAAAGCTGCAGGGACATGAGCGACATGGCGAGGAAGGCGCCAAGTGCGATTTCAGAGATCAGGGCGAGTGCGGGGGTGCGGGCCACGGGGATGGCATTCGGAAACAGGACCGCCCGGATGTTGGCGATCAGGATAGCCATGATCAGGCAAGGCACGAAGAGTGGGAGTTTGACGCCGGCTTCGATCAACCCAAGATGCGCCGAGAAGCCGCCGATGATGGCGAGGTTGAGATAAAGCAGCACGCGCGAGACCGTTACCGGGTCGATGGGTGTTTTAGGGCCATTGTCTGCGGGCAGACCAACGGTGAGCCCTTCGTCCGGGCGATCCGGGGTCAGGTCCTTGCCTTCGACGAGGTGGCGCGCGATGGGGCCGCCAATCAGTGCCGCCAGAACAAGGCCGAGCGTGGCCACAGCGATGCCAAGCTCTGGCGCATTTGTCAGCCCGCTGGCTTCGGCCACTTCGGGCGACCACGCAATGGCCGTGCCGTGCCCACCGATCAAGGCGGCAGAGCCGAACAGGACGCCCGTGGCGGCGGGATAGCCCAAGAGGATCGCTCCGACTGTACCGATCCCGTTTTGAACAAGGATCATCACCAGCGTCAGAAGCAGGAGCAAGGCCAGTGGTTTGCCGCCAGAAAGCAGATCCTCGAACCGTGCATTCAGGCCGATGCCGGCGAAGAAGAGGACGAGGAAGAAGTCCCGAGCGTCCATCTCGAACGCGAATTCAATGTCGAGGAACAGGTAAAGGAGCAGCCCGATCACCGCCGCAATCAGACCGCCTGATACCGGCTCCGGAATGTTGAACCGGCGCAGGACCTCGAACCGTCCGTTAAGGATGGTCCCGAACAGGAACACAGCAAGGCCCAGCGTGGCCGTGATAAAGGCTGGAACGGCCAGTGTCATTGGGTGATCTGGTCACGGTCCGGGCATTCTTCGCCCACGATGGTGCCGTCATAGGCCTTGTCGCCGCAATCGTTCAATTCGTGCCAGACATAGCCGCGCCCGTCTTCGGTGATGGCGACGATACGGTCGACGCCGAAATCGACGTTCTTCTGGCCGAGGAACGGAAGGGCGGTGCCTGCGTCAAGTTCTGCGGCGATGGCTTCGGCGTCGAAGCAGTCGAACCAGCCCGGCGCGTTCCGCGGGGTTGCTTGTTCCAGCCCCACATAGGTTTCGGTCAGCAGGGCCAGTGACATATCGGTCGTGAAGCAGGCCCGGTAGCGGATGGGGGAGCTGTCTGCATCGATGGCTTGGAAATCAGCGAAGGGGATTGGTTCGGGTTCATCCGAAACGACCGAAATAAGCTGCACCTCTGCCGTCTCAACCTCTTCGTAGAAGCCGTAGATTTGCAGGTAGTACAAGGCTGCGCCCGCGATGATGGAACTTAGCACGATGACAATCCCGATGATTTTGCCGCTCATCCCGCGTCCTCGCCCAGACAAAGGACGTTGCCGTCAGGGTCGGTCACTTCGACCTCGCGCATGCCGTATTCGGTGACGGTTGGCCCTTTGATCGCGGTGCCCGTGGCTTTGATCTTGTCGACCGTGGCGGCGAAGTTTTCGGGGTAGAGGTAGACGCGCCAGTTTTCGTAAGCCGCTTCGGGTCCGTTCCAAGCAATGAGGAAGAGTTGGGCCTGGCCTGCACGGTAGATGCCAAAGCCGGTGACCGGCTCGCCCGCCTCTTCCATCACCTCGAAACCGAGCACGTCCATGTAGAATGTCTTGGCCCGCTGGTAGTCAGAGACACGCAAAACCGGGGTGGCGTTGGTGTAACTCACGCCGCATCCTCCGGCCGCCAGCCTCCTGCTCTTGTTTGTACAAAGGCATCGGCGCATTGTTTGGCCAGCGCGCGGACGCGACCGATATAGGCCTGCCGTTCGGTGACCGAGATCACGCCGCGGGCATCGAGCAGGTTGAAGATGTGCGAGGCCTTGATGCACTGGTCATAGGCCGGGTGCGCCATGATGATGCGCTTGCCGGTCTTGGGGTCGTCGTGCGCCTGATCAAGGATGGCTTTGCATTCCGCCTCGGCTTCTTCGAAATGGCGCAGCAACACCTCGGTGTTGGCCACATCGAAGTTCCAGCGCGCGTATTCTTCTTCCGTCTGCTTGAATATGTCACCGTAGGACAGCGGGATGGGGGTTTGTGGATCGTTGAAGGGCATGTCCATCACGTGATCGACCCCAAGAATGTACATCGCGAGACGTTCAAGCCCATAGGTCAACTCGCCCGATACCGGGTGGCAGTCGTGCCCGCCAACCTGTTGGAAATAGGTGAATTGCGACACTTCCATACCGTCGCACCATACTTCCCATCCAAGGCCCCATGCACCAAGCGTCGGGCTTTCCCAGTCATCCTCGACAAAGCGGATGTCGTGCAGGTCCATGTCGATGCCGATGGCTTTCAGAGACCCAAGATAGAGGTCTTGCAAGTCGGGCGGCGATGGTTTGATCAGTACCTGGTATTGGTAATAGTGCTGCAACCGATTGGGGTTTTCGCCATAACGCCCATCGGTTGGACGACGCGAGGGCTGGACATAGGCCGCCGCCCAAGGCTGCGATCCGAGGCTGCGCAGGGTTGTGGCGGGGTGAAAGGTCCCGGCCCCCACCTCCATGTCGTAGGGTTGCAGAACCGCGCAGCCCTTGGACGCCCAGTAGGTCTGAAGACGCAGTATGATTTCCTGAAAGGAACGGGGCGGTGTAA
>NZ_JBYNDP010000098.1:0-14638 GCF_059783535.1 Tateyamaria sp.
GCGACCTTCCGTCCCCCAGACGGACGCGCTACCAGGCTGCGCCATAGCCCGACGTGTGGGGTGTCATACCCGATTTCTGGCCGGGGGCAAGGGGGGAATTGCACGAGGTTTGCGTTCTTCTTAGCGCGGGTCGCGCCGGTTGCTTGCCATCTGGTCGCGCAACGCGCTCAGCTGTGCCAACAGGGGACGGATCATATTGCGCTGCGCATCGCTCAGATGCGTCAACCCCGCGGCCTTACTCAGTGCCGATGGGGCAACCGGAATGGTCTCTGGGTCGGCATCGTCCGGTACGTTGACAATCCTCGGTTTCGGGCTCGTGACAGCTGGTTCTGCATCCTGCGCCTCGTCTGTGTTGGTTGGTTCCGAATAGTCCGACAGAAATGAGGGTAACGTGGCGGCGGGCTCCGCGTCCTCAGTTGAGTCATCGCTTTTCGGCGTCTCAGCAGAAGCAAGCTCTGCTTCGTCAGCCTCAACCTCAACTTTTTCATCAGACGCAGGCGTCAAAACCTGTTCTTCAGGCGCAGCCTCCGCGATGTCGTCGGCAAGGGCAGGGGCGTCAGCATCTGCCTGTCCGTCGTCCTGTGTCGGCGCGTCCTCCACCATTGGCGGGTACGGAAGACCGACTTGGTCATCGGTATCAGACGCCTCAGTCCCGGCTTCCGGTGTTTGAGGCTGCAAGAATGAGGGCAAAGGTGCATCTGTCGCGGCCTCTTCCGGCTCATCGACCTCGGCCACGTCGTCATCATCCGATGCTTCGTCTGCCGCAACATGCGCTGGCGCAGGGTCCGGGGTGGCCTCAAACGGCAATACATCGGCTTCAACAGGCAGTGGTGCTACATCCTCGTCGATGGGTGCCGCCAGATCTGCATCCAACTGGGCGTCCGTTTCCGCGTCAAGCGGAGGGGACAGGTCGGCGACATGCGCCATGCCTTCTTCGCGCAGGATCTTTTGAACGCCCTTGATGGTCAGGCCATCATCATGCAGCAGTTTACGGATGCCACCCAACAGCAACATATCGCTCGGGCGGTAGTACCGTCGGCCACCAGCGCGTTTTACCGGTTTGACCTGAGTGAACTTGCTTTCCCAAAAGCGCAGAACATGGGTCTGAACGCCCAACCACTCGGCAACTTCCGAAATCGTGCGAAAGGCGTCCGCAGACTTGGCCATCTGCTCAGGACTTGTTGCCTACGGCCACACGATCTTTCATCAGATGCGAGGGGCGGAAAGTCAGGACACGACGCGGGTTGATGGGCACTTCTTCACCAGTCTTGGGGTTGCGACCAACACGTGCAGACTTGTCTCGGACAGAGAAGGTACCAAAGGACGAAATCTTGACTTGTTCACCACGCACGAGCGCATCAGACATGTGATCCAAAACGCTTTCTACCAGCTGTGCGCTTTCATTTCGCGACAGCCCCACCTCGTGGAAAACAGCTTCACTTAAATCCATGCGCGTCAAAGTCTTGTCAGTCATAAGTTCTCCCCTTTGGCAAAGCATAGGGCGCAGAGAAATTCCGAGTCAATATCAAGACCTTGGCCATGACACCGGATGTACGTTTTATGGCCGGTCAGGCTGGCTTTTTCTGCATTTCCGCCGGTTGGCATAGTGGTCGCCTGACCAAACGGCTGCGTATTCGGGGAATAGGCGAAAATCCGCGGAAAAAGCAATATGTGAAAAAACTGTCACCAAATCACGAAAGACTGCCTACACGATTTGGTGTAGATTCAACCTATGATTACATGCCGGGAGGAGAAACCGTGCCACATCATGCTGCCGTACTCAAAGATGTTCCGACTATTCTCACCATCCCACCAGCCGCTGATCCATGCAACGAGGGCCGCGGCGGGCAGGCACTTGAGCGCCGAAATCAGGCGCTGAGCGAAAAATCATATGAGCGTATCGTCAAGTGGATGCGCGCGCGTATTGGGGAACGTATCACCGAAGATATGTTGCATGGGCTCAGCCCTCTGGGCCGTCACGCATTCCGCCGTGCGTTCGAGGCACGTGCGGGGATGCCTCCGATGCATTTCCTCACGTGGATGCGTGTGGACTTGGCCGTGCGGCTTCTGATCGACACCCGCTTCAACCTCAATGAAATCGCATTTGTCACCGGTCTCGAGAACAAGCAGACGTTGGCAGACACATTTCGAGGTACGCTTGGTGTTCGCCCTCAGGCACTGCGGATATCGTCAAGCTGACGCGCCTCGCGAATGTGCTCGCGCTACCAGCGCAGCACAACAGCGCCCCAGGCCAGCCCACCGCCGATCGCTTCGGTCACGATGAGGTCGCCATCCTTGATCTGACCGCTTGCACGGCCAACGGACAGGGCCAATGGAATGGACGCCGCAGAGGTGTTGCCGTGGTCCTGAACGGTCACGACGACACGGTCCATGGCGATCCCCATCTTCTTTGCCGTGCCCTGAATGATGCGGATATTGGCCTGATGCGGTACGATCCAGTTAACTTCATCCGCCGTTACACCGGCGCGTTCCATGGCTGTTTCAGCCGTTGCCGCCAGCTTTTCAACCGCGTGGCGGAACACCTGGTTGCCCTGCATTCGCAGATAGCCGCTTGTGCCGGTGCTCACACCGCCATCAACATAAAGCAAGTCACGGTGCCGCCCGTCCGAGTTCAGATCGGTTGCCAGAATACCTCGATCCGCGGCGGTGCCATGGCCTTCACTGGCTTCAAGAACCAAAGCGCCTGCGCCATCACCGAAAAGGACGCATGTGCTGCGATCGGTCCAGTCCATGATCTTCGAAAACGTTTCCGCTCCGATCACCATGACGCGTTTGGCTTGGCCCGAAACGATCAGCGCATTCGCATTCGACAGAGCATAGACAAAGCCGGCGCACACAGCCTGAACGTCGAAGGCAAAGCCGCCCGTCATCCCAAGCTTGTCTTGCACCATCGTTGCAGCGGACGGAAAGGTCAGGTCTGCTGTTGAGGTGGCCAACACAATGGCATCAATGTCATCCGGTTGCAGGCCCGCATCCGCAAGTGCCGCTTGCGCCGCTGCCGTTGCCATAGACGATGTCGTGTCGTCTTCGGTAGCAAAGTGCCGCCGCTCGATCCCAGAACGGGACCGAATCCATTCGTCGGTTGTGTCGAGCGTTGCCTCGAATTCGGCATTCTCGACCACGCGTGCGGGCAGGTAATGCCCCACGCCACGGACCACCGCACGAAGCGTCATCTATTGCTCTCCTCTGCCCGCTGCGTGGCCCGGGCAACCCGGGCGGCGAGCTTGTCGTTAAAGCCTTGTTCGGACAATTGGGCCGCCAGTTTGATAGCAGCCGAAACACCCGTAGCATCTGCTCCGCCGTGCGATTTGACAACCGTTCCGTTCAAACCGAGGAAAACACCGCCGTTCACGCGGCGCGGATCGATGCGTTTCCGCAAGCGGCGCATCGACGTAAAGGCCAGTAAGTATGCGAGGCGCGACAGAGGGGTGAACTTGAAGGCTTCACGCAGCAGGTCACCGATCAGACTGGCAGTGCCTTCGCCTGTTTTGATGGCCACGTTGCCGGTGAAACCGTCGGTGACGATCACATCCGCCACCTCGCCCTGAATGTCACCGCCTTCGACGAAACCAACGAAATCGAACTCGGCGGCGTCGGCCTGTGCACCAATCAGCTCATAAGCCTCTTTCAGCTCCGAGCGGCCCTTATGTTCTTCGGTGCCTACGTTCAGAAGGCCGATTCGAGGGCGGGGCAGGTCCATGCCATTCCGGGCATAGGATGCACCCATCAGCGCATAGCGCAGCAAATCATCTGCATCCGCGCGTACGTCCGCGCCCACATCCAGCATCACGTTGAAGCCCTGTGGATTGCGGCTGGGCCAAAGTACTGCGATGGCTGGACGGTTCACACCAGGCAACTTGCGCAGGCGGATCATCGACAAAGCCATCAATGCGCCGGTGTTTCCGCAACTCACAGCCACGTCCGCTTCGCCTGCGCGCACGGATTCGATGGCTGACCACATCGAAGTGCCCTTGCCATTGCGCACCACGTGGCTGGGTTTGTCGTCCATCGTCACGACGCCCGCGGCGTCACGGATCAAGCATCGGCCCACAAGATTTTTGCGGCGGCCAATCAGCGTCTCAAGTTCATCCCGCGGACCGTGCAGGATAAAGCCCAGCTTTGGATTCTTCTTAGCGGATGTCGAACAGCCAGACACGACTGCGGCGGGGCCCATGTCCCCGCCCATCGTGTCGACAGAAAGAATAATGGGAAAGGCAAGCTGTGCTGCCGCGTCGGCCGGGTCTGTGGAAGGGGCCGTCATTGCGCGCTGTCTTGCCTTGTCGCCTGTGACGCCACTCAGGCCGCGTCGTCTTCCAGATCAACCTCTTCGGTCATGGCGACGATCTCGTTGTCGTCGTAATGACCGCATGCCGCGCAAACGTGGTGCGGGCGCTTCAGCTCACCGCAGTTGGGGCATTCGTTGGGGTTGGCGGGGGTCAAGCTGTCGTGGGCGCGGCGGTTGTTGCGGCGCGATTTCGACACTTTATTCTGTTGTACAGCCATTGAAGTGGGCCTTTGGTTCGGGCAGCGCCGCGGGTCGTGCGCGGATGCGATGTGTTTCGTGGTCCCGGGTCGGGTGTTTTGGTCATCCGAGTACGGGTTGAGCAGCGTTTAGGCAAAGCGCCACGCCATGTCCAACCCAAAATCTCGTGAGGGCGGCAAAATACGCATCCTTGGCCGGGACGCAAGGGCAAATCAGTCGTCTTTTTTACCGCTCAGCTTCGACTTCAGATCCGCCAGACCGGCAAAGGGTTTGGCAGCTTCGTCCGTCAGTGGCGCGACACCCGGTTCGGTCAAAACCATTTCGCCCAGTTCGGCGCCTTCGGCCCGTGGAAAATCGGGGATCGCAAGGCTCAGGGATTCGATCATGACAGCCTCGGGGTCGATCCATGCGCCCAGCCGTTCAACTTCGTCATCTTCGGGCATTTCTGTTTCCGGCGCGTCGATCTCTTCATAGTCACGGACATAGAGTCGGCGAACGGGCACATCGATGCGCGTGGTCACTGGCACCAGCGTCACCGCACAGGGCTGTGTAACCGTTGCCCCCAGGGTGCCGGTCAGCAACCAGTCTGTAGTTCCATGGGCTTTGATCTGTCCCTCAAATCGCAACTTGCGCAAGCCGCTCAGCCCCAGCGCGTCCGCGAAAACGGTCATCGCATTGGTATCCGGCAAAATCTGGAATGCTGTTGCAGCGTTTTGCGTCAAACCACTGACACGCAGCGCAGTGGTGGAAGGGGGCGTCTGTGACATCGATCGCTTTCGTTTCTTGAACCAAGGCCAAAGCTTGAGTAAGTCGAGATAAAAGCACCACGCGCCCGGAGCAAGGGGTGGCGTATGACAAGGGGGGGTCAGATGGCGACCTTTACACCACTTTCCGCTGCAGGGCTTGCCCTGATCGTCTCGCTTGGTGTCGCGGGATGCTCGCCAACGTTCCGCAATCACGGATATGTCCCGCCCGAAGAAGATCTTGCAGAACTCGTTGTCGGCATCGACACACGCGCCTCGGTCGAGGATTTGGTCGGCCCACCCACAGCAGGCGGCGTTCTTGAGGGTGGAGATTACTTCTACATTCGCAGCAAGGTGCGCACATTTGGACCCCGCCGCCCGCAAGTGGTTGAGCGTCAGGTGCTGGCGATCACTTTCGACGGTGAAGGCGTGCTGCAGAACATTGAACGCTTCGGCCTTGAAGACGGACGGGTTGTGGCGCTGTCGCGCCGTGTCACTGAAAGCGGTGTAACGGACACCAGCTTCCTGCGTCAGCTTCTCGGCAATATCGGTCGCATTGGGCCACAGGGCGTTCTCTGATCCATTGGCTTCATCTGCACGTCATATGCCCCATGTTATCGGGGTCACATATGGCTTGGGCAGGAGGCTAAACCGATGATCGGGTTGAAAAAGGGGCGCTACGTGGCGCGGCAGGCGGAAGGGCTGGCCGACATCGAAGCGTGCCAGACGCTGCGCGCCCACTGTTTTGGGCTGGTTTCGGATGCAGATGTTTTTGACGACCGGTGCCGACACATCCTGATCCACCGAATCGCGGATGATGCGCTTGTCTGCTGCTTTCGCATGCTGCCTCTCACTGGGGCCACGATCTCGCACAGCTACTCAGCCCAGTATTACGAGCTCAGCGCGCTTGAAGCCTTTGATGGCAAGATGGTTGAGATGGGCCGTTTCTGCGTTGATCCCACTGCGGCAGACCCCGATATCCTGCGCGTCGCCTGGGGGGCGATGACCGCTTACGTGGATGACGAAGGAGTCGAACTGCTTTTTGGCTGTTCGTCTTTCTCAGGCACCGAAACAGCAGACTATCTGGATGCTTTCGCGATGCTCAAAGCACGCCACCTTGCACCCAAACGCTGGTTGCCACGGGTCAAGGCGCCAAAAGTTTTCAAATACGCTGCGCGCCTGCGCCGCAAGCCGGATGCGAAGAAAGCGATGCTGCGGATGCCGCCCTTGCTGCGGACCTATCTGATGATGGGCGGGTGGGTCAGCGACCATGCGGTGGTCGATGACAAAATGAATACGCTGCACGTTTTCACTGGGGTTGAAATCGGGTCCATTCCTCCAGCGCGAAAAAAGCTGCTGCGCGCGGTCGTCGGCTGATTTCAACAGGTCGATACCAAGGCGCGTTTGGCCGCAAAACGGTTTGCACCTGTTGCGCAGTAAGGCATTTCAGCGCGCGTTGGGGGTGCACAGGGGGTGTACGGATGCTGCACGGGGGGTGACACCCCGGTTGACGGCTTCGAATTGACCCACTAGCTGCCCGCCTATGGCCCGTGTTCCTCTGCTTCAGCTCTCCGATATCTCGCTTACATTTGGCGGCGATCCTGTCTTTGACGACCTGTCCCTGGTCGTGCAACCGGGCGACCGTGTTGCGCTTGT
The DNA here is from genome assembly GCF_059783535.1 of Tateyamaria sp. Taxonomy (NCBI): domain Bacteria; kingdom Pseudomonadati; phylum Pseudomonadota; class Alphaproteobacteria; order Rhodobacterales; family Roseobacteraceae; genus Tateyamaria; species Tateyamaria sp. The sequence goes on from NZ_JBYNDP010000098.1 coordinate 6,904, forward strand.
GGGCCGCAATGGATCCGGCAAGTCGACCCTGATGAAGGTGATGGGTGGGCTGGTCGAAGTCGACCGAGGCGAGGTTGTTCCGGGCCCCGGCGTGAGTGTTGGATACATGGAGCAAGACACTGATATGAAAGGGTTTGCAACGCTTGGAGACTTTGCCATCCATGGGTTGGAACCCTCCGATCTCTACAAGGTTGAGCGGGCGGGCGAAGGACTGAAATTCGATCCGGCGCGCCCGGTCGAAACTGCCTCCGGCGGAGAACGTCGCCGCGCTGCACTGGCGCGTCTGATGGCTGAAGCGCCCGATCTGATGCTGCTGGACGAACCTACGAACCACCTCGATATCGAAGCCATCGCCTGGCTCGAAGCTGAGTTGAAGACCACCCGCGCCGGGTTTGTCCTCATCTCTCACGACCGGGCATTCTTGCGTGAGCTTACCCGCGCAACCCTCTGGATTGATAGGGGAACTGTGCGCCGTCAGGAAAAAGGATTTGACGCGTTCGAGGCATGGCGAGACACCGTTTGGGAAGAGGAAGACACCGCCCGTCACAAGCTGAACCGCAAGATCAAGGCCGAAGCACGCTGGGCTGTCGAAGGCATCAGCGCACGGCGCAAGCGCAACATGGGCCGGGTCCGCGCCCTGCAAGATCTGCGCGCCGAACGGGCCGCTCAGATCAAGCGCCAAGGGGCTGCTGCAATGGCTCTGGATGCAGGACCGAAATCCGGCCGCAAGGTTCTTGAAGCAACAGCTATTTCAAAGTCTTACGATGGAAAGATGATCCTTGAGCCATTCTCACTCAAGGTGCAGCGTGGCGACCGCATCGCCTTTGTCGGGCCCAATGGCGTGGGTAAGACCACCCTACTCAAGATGCTAATCGGAGAGGTCGCGCCTGACACCGGCACGGTCACGATGGGCACCAATCTGGAACTGGCAGTCTTTGATCAGGCCCGTTCGCAATTGGACCCGGATGCAAGCCTCTGGGACAGTCTGACAAGCGATCCCGACATGCGGGTCAGCGGCAAGGCAGACCAGGTCATGGTGCGGGGCAACCCGAAACATGTCGTTGGATACCTCAAGGAATTTCTATTTGATGAGGCACAGGCAAGGGCGCCCGTAAGATCGCTTTCCGGCGGGGAGAAGGCGCGTTTGCTGTTGGCACGCATCATGGCACGGCAATCCAACGTACTGGTGCTCGATGAGCCGACCAACGATCTGGATGTCGAAACACTGGACCTGTTGCAGGATCTGCTTGGCCAATATGATGGAACGGTCCTGCTGGTCAGCCACGACCGTGATTTCCTGGATCGTGTAGCGGTCACGACCATTGCGATGGAGGGAGATGGCAAGGCCACTGTCTACGCAGGTGGATGGAGCGATTACCAGTCTCAACGCGGTCCCAACGATGTTGCGCAACCTGTTGAAGCAGCGAAGAAAACGGACACTGTCGCATCCAAGCCAAAGCAGGCACCAAAGATTGGGCTGTCCTTCACGGAAAAGCACCGGCTTGAAGCGCTGCCAGCCGAGATTGAGCGGCTGGAAGCCGAAATGACCAAGCTGCAAGAGCTGCTGTCTGATCCCGATCTCTATACACGCGAGCCAGTCAAATTCCGCAAGGCAACCGAGGCACTTAGCGAACGTCAGGCCAAGCTGGACGCGGCGGAAGAGGAGTGGCTGACGCTGGAGGAAAAGGCCGAAGCCTAGGTGGGACGGGCAGGGACGCCCACAACCGTGGCACCCTCGGCAATGTCCTTGGTCACAACAGCGCCAGCGCCCACGATGGCTCGGTCCTGGATTGTGATGCCGGGCATGATGATCGCACCGGCCCCAATCCATACATCTGCACCAATGGCCACGGGCAATGCGCGTTCGATCCCGGCACGCCGTTTGGCCGGGTCACGATGGTGATCCGCACACAGAATCTGCGCGCCTGTGCCAATCATCGTGCCGTCTCCGATCCGCACAGGAGCGCTGTCGAGAATCACGCAGCCGCTGTTGATGAACACGTCAGCCCCAAGGTGGATGTTCCGACCGTAGGAACAATGAAAGGGGGATTCGATCAGGCAATTTGCACCAGTTTCGGCGAAAAGCGCGCGCAGTGGTGTACTGAGTGTTCGCCGTTCTGATGGGGGCAGATGGTTATGCGCGTGTACCGCATTCAATGCCACCATACGCAGGTCTTCGAGCGCATCATCAAGGCAGCTGTACCAATCACCGGCCTCCATCTTTTCCCGCTCAGTTCGCATCATCGCATCCGCAGCGCGCCGTCCAAACGGATGACCTCGCCGTTGAGGTACCCCATCTCAACGATGAATGCCGCAAGGCGGGCATACTCGTTCGGATCACCCAAACGCGGCGGGTTCGGCACATCGGCTGCCAGGGCTGCCTGCACATCCTCCGGCAAACCGGCCAGCATCGGGGTTTTGAAGATGCCCGGTGCAATCGTCATGACCCGCACGCCGGACGACGCCAGATCGCGTGCCATCGGCAGTGTCATGCCCACAACACCGCCCTTGGATGCGGCATAGGCGGCCTGACCTTTCTGCCCGTCAAAAGCGGCAATCGAAGCCGTGTTGATAATCACGCCTCGCGCACCATCGGGTTCGGGTTCGTTGTCGGCCATCGCCACCGCTGCCAGACGCGCAACGTTGAAGCTGCCAACCAGGTTTATGTCGATCGTTTTCTGAAAGGCGGGAAGAGGATGTGGCCCATCGCGTCCAACGGTCTTGATACCAACCGCAATCCCCGCGCAATTCACGGCTGCGTTTAGCCCGCCCATCCTGCTGCGGGCCAGATCAATGGCTGCGGCGACCGATGTTTCGTCTGTCACGTCCGTTTCGGCAAAATGTCCGCCGATCTCACTTGCAACGTCCGTTCCGCGTTCCGCGTCGCGATCTAGCAGTGTGACCTGCGCACCCCGCGCGGCAAAGTGGCGGGCAGTTGCTTCGCCAAGCCCGGACGCGCCGCCCGTTACGACCGCCATGGTTGTGTCGAGTTTCATGCGAGCCACTCCTGTCTAAATATGAACGTGCGTTCAGTTAACCGGAAGCAGCATCATCTGACAAGGCGAACGGCTTAGCCTTTGTGGATCCACCCACCACCATAGATGCGGCTGCTGTCCCGATCATAAAAAACACAGGCTTGCCCGGGGGACACTCCCGCCTCGGCTGCAGCCAGCTCAACTGTGGCTTCGGTTGCACTGATAGGCCGGATAATGGCGTCGGTCGGTGGCCGGGTTGAGCGGACTTTGACGGCCACATGCCACGCGTCCTTGCTGTCGAATCGGGCGTCGCCCAGCCAGTTCACTTCGCGCACGGGGATCGTGCGGGTTGCCAGCATCTCCTTGGGTCCGACGACCACCTGCCGGTTTTCGGCATCCAGCTTCACCACATAGAGCGGGTCGGCCAATCCGCCGATTCCCAAACCACGCCGTTGTCCAATCGTGTAGTTGATCACCCCGTCATGGCTGCCCAACACGCGTCCGGTGTGATCGACAATGTCACCTGGTGCCGCCGCCTCGGGGCGCAGCTTGCGGATGACGGACGCATAATCGCCATTCGGGACAAAGCAGATGTCCTGGCTGTCGGGCTTGTCTGCCACGCCTAGCCCGTATTTCGCGGCCAGCGCACGGGTGTCGTCCTTGGACGGCAGATGGCCCAATGGAAAACGCAGATAGTCCAACTGTTCGGCCGTGGTCGAAAACAGGAAGTAGCTTTGATCGCGGCCGGCATCTGCTGCGGCATGCAGCTCCGCTCCGTGCGTGCCCATTTTGCGTTGGATATAGTGACCGGTCGCCATGCAATCGGCCTCAAGATCCTTAGCTGTTTCAAGGAGATCCTTGAATTTCACCCGCTCGTTACAGCGGATGCAGGGGACCGGAGTCGCGCCGCCCAGATAGCTGTCAGCAAACTCATCAATGACCGCGTCGCGGAACACGTTTTCATAGTCGAGAACGTAGTGCGGAAAGCCCATTTCCTCGGCCACGCGGCGTGCATCGTGAATGTCGCGCCCGGCACAACACGCGCCTTTTTTGGCAAGTGCCGCGCCATGATCATAGAGTTGCAGGGTGACACCCACCACATCGTAGCCTTGGCTTTTCAGCTCTGCCGCCACAACGGAGCTGTCCACGCCGCCAGACATGGCGACGACGACACGTGTGTCAGCCGGAGCTTTGGCAAAGCCCAGCGAATTGAGCGGACCGTTGTGGTCAAGCATGGCAGGTCTCCGAGGGGATTGAGCGCATATATATGAAAATCCGAAATAGTCTCAAGGCCCGGTTTAACGGCGCATTAAACGCATTCACCCAAGCTCTGTTCAAAGATGAATAATGAGCGGTGTGTGATGTATTTGAAGAAAGTGGATGGCCCACGGGCCGTAACCTTGCCCGATGGTTCCGTGTTGACGCAGGCGGACTTGCCTCCGGCGACGACGCGGCGCTGGGTTGCATCACGTAAGGCGGCCGTGGTGCGTGGCGTTTTGTACGGTCTTCTCACGCAAGACGCGGCGCTTGAGCGATATGGTCTAAGCGAAGAAGAATTTCACGAGTGGGTTCGTGCGGTTTCGACGCACGGAGAGGAGGCCTTGAAGGCAACAGCACTACAAAAATATAGACAACTTTAGGTTGTTAAGATACGACTTCATCAAGGGTAACGTGTGATTAACCTTTTCGGTTCACGTTTGTTTCAACACCTGAACGCCCCTTGTGTGGAGATCCGAAGAATGCGCGTATTGCTTGTAGAAGACGACCCAACCACCTCGAAAAGCATTGAACTGATGCTGACCCATGCGAACCTGAACGTCTATGCGACGGATTTGGGTGAGGAGGGGATCGACCTTGCCAAGCTCTATGACTACGACCTGATCCTTCTGGACCTGGATCTCCCCGATATGAACGGGCACGAGGTGCTGCGCCAACTGCGTCTGGCCCGCGTCGAAACACCGATCCTGATCCTGTCTGGTGCGGATGACACGGAAAACAAGATCAAGGGCTTCGGGTTTGGTGCTGACGACTACCTGACAAAACCGTTCCACCGCGAAGAGTTGGTGGCACGTATCCACGCCATCATCCGCCGCTCGAAAGGGCATTCGCAATCCGTCATCAATACAGGCGATGTATCCGTTAACCTCGATGCCAAGACAGTCAGCGTTGACAACAAGACGGTGCACCTGACCGGCAAAGAATATCAGATGCTTGAGCTTCTGAGCCTGCGGAAGGGCACGACACTGACAAAAGAGATGTTCCTGAACCACCTCTATGGCGGTATGGACGAACCTGAGCTGAAAATTATCGATGTGTTTATCTGCAAGCTGCGCAAAAAGCTCAGCAATGCCACGGGTGGTCAGAACTACATCGAAACTGTTTGGGGCCGTGGATACGTCCTGCGCGATCCTGAACCGGCAGAGATGACAGATAATACTCCCATGGCCGTGGGCGCTTAGAGGCAGCTACACCCCTCTGAAAAAGGGTCGCCGCACGGATCTGTGTGGTGGCCCTTTTTTGTTTCAGCCATGCGATGTCCATCAATGACTGGACCACCTGCGCTTCGGCTTTTATCTCTTGGCGCGATAAGTGCGGGGGGTGATTTGTGACCGACACCATCAAGATCGACGCGATGACTCGGGATCAGGCCGTGGCCGAGCTTGCGCGCCTGGCCGACATTCTGGCGCGGGCCAATGCTGCCTACCATACCGATGATGCCCCGGACATCAGTGATGCGGAATATGACCAACTCAAGCGTCGGAATGCAGAGATTGAGGCGCAGTTTCCCGATCTGAAACGGGATGACAGCCCAAGCGAACAAGTGGGTGCACCGGTCGCCGACGGGTTCTCCAAAGTCACCCATGCTGTTGCGATGCTGTCGCTCTCAAATGCATTTGACGATGCGGATGTATCCGAATTCGACGGGCGCATTCGAAAGTACCTTGGCCTTGGGGCAGATACGGCACTGTCCTATACTGCGGAACCGAAGATTGATGGCCTATCCTTGTCTTTGCGTTACGAAGACGGCGTTCTCACGCAGGCTGCCACGCGCGGCGATGGGGCCGTGGGCGAAAACGTGACAGCCAACGCGCGCACAATCGACGACATTCCTGCAACGCTTGAAGGGGCACCGGCGATTCTAGAGGTACGGGGCGAAGTCTACATGTCGCACCCAGATTTCGAAGCGCTCAATGACCGGCAGGCAGACGCGGGACAGAAAGCATTTGCCAACCCGCGCAATGCCGCAGCCGGGTCGTTGCGCCAACTGGATGCAAACATCACGCGCGCCCGACCGCTTCGGTTCTTTGCCTATGCGTGGGGTGCGTTGTCGGGTCCGCTTGCGGACACTCAAATGGGGGCAATCGAGCGGCTGCATGCACTTGGTTTTCAGACCAATTCGCTCACTCGGCTGTGCAACGGGCCGGAGGAGATGATTGCGCATTACAAGATGATCGAACAGGAGCGCGCGACGCTCGGCTATGACATCGACGGCGTTGTCTACAAGGTCAACGACCTCGGGTTGCAGTCCCGTCTGGGCTTCCGATCCACCACGCCGCGATGGGCTGTGGCCCACAAGTTCCCGGCCGAGCTGGCCTGGACCCGGCTTGATGCCATCGACATTCAGGTGGGTCGCACGGGCGCACTCAGCCCGGTCGCGCGCCTCACACCTGTCACTGTCGGTGGAGTCGTCGTGTCAAATGCCACGCTGCATAACGAAGACTACATCGCGGGGCGTGACAACAAGGGCGAACAGATTCGCGATGGCAAGGACATCCGCGTCGGTGATTGGGTTCAGGTTTACCGCGCCGGTGACGTGATTCCCAAGGTTGCCGATGTGGACCTGTCCAAGCGCCTCAAGGATGCACAGCCCTATGTCATGCCGGACCGATGCCCGGAGTGTAACAGCGAGGCTGTGCGTGAACCCGGTGATGCCGTCCGCCGCTGCACAGGCGGGCTGATTTGCCCGGCGCAAGCGGTGGAAAAGCTCAAGCATTTCGTCAGCCGAGCCGCGTTTGATATCGACGGGCTGGGTGCGAAGCAGGTGGAACAATTCCACAACGACAAGTGGATCGCCGAACCTGCTGACATTTTCACCCTGCGCGACCGCTATGGCACTGGCTTGCAGCAACTCAAGAACCGGGAAGGCTGGGGCGAGAAATCGGCAACAAACCTGTTCGATGCGATAGATGACAGGCGCAACATTGGCCTTGGACGGATGATTTTCGCGCTCGGCATTCGCCATGTTGGCGAGGCTGCGGCGAACCTGCTGGCCACGCATTATGGAACGTGGGACGCATTCAGCGCGGCGATGCGCACAGCAGAGGAAGGCAATGAAGCGTGGGAGGATCTGCTCAGCATTGATGGGGTCGGCGCAGTCATGGCCGGATCGCTTGCAACAACCTTCAATCAAGAGGCCGAGATCGCGAGCATCGACCGTCTTGTGGCGCATTTGAACATTGAAGAGGCTGTGCGACCCGACACGTCAGGCAGCCCGGTCGCAGGAAAAACTGTCGTTTTCACGGGCACTTTGGAAAAGATGACGCGGGCCGAAGCCAAGGCGCGGGCCGAGGCCCTGGGGGCTAAGGTCTCTGGCTCTGTCAGTGCCAAGACGGATTTGTTGGTGGCTGGGCCCGGTGCGGGATCGAAAGCAAAAAAAGCGGCGGATCTGGGCATTGAAACCATCGATGAAGATGGCTGGCTGGAACTGATCGGCGCGCTATGAGCCGCCCTGAAATCCTGTTTCCGCTCTTTGCGGACCT
>NZ_JBYNDP010000003.1:0-88936 GCF_059783535.1 Tateyamaria sp.
ATGTTGAAGTGGTGCCCGGGGGCGGAATCGAACCACCGACACGAGGATTTTCAATTATCAAAAGCCATCTTCCGATATTGGTCAAAACGATCTGAACCAATTGGATTTTATCGATAAATGAGTGCGATCTGAATACGATGGTATCGGAAGCGATTGGGGTCAATCGTGAACATTCTGTGCTTGGTTACACACAAGTTACACAGGTCTGGTGCGATAAAAACCAATAGCAGCTTATGGAACTTGGCATGCCTTTTGAACCAACAGCGCGCGAGTGTTTCCCGCAAGGCTTCAGATGTCCGGTTTGGGCGACGGCGGACATTGGGGCGGCGCGGCAAAAGTCCGGAAGTACCGCAGACATTCATTGAAGGAGACGCAAAGGAATGGCCGGTTTGGGCTGCGTTAAACATGTCGAGCCAGTTGATGGGGCTCTCATGGCAAATGCATGCAGCCTTCTTTTGGGCAGACGTCGTTCAGTTTCTGCCGGCTAGATTACTTCGTAGACCGGGAACTTTTCGCACAAGCTGAGTACGCTTTGCTTGATCCGAGCTTCGACGGCTAAGTTTTCTTGTCCGTCAGCGTCACGAAGCCCATCCAGAACTTCGACGATCCAATCGCCAATCTGACGGAATTCAGGTTCAGAAAAGCCTCGTGTCGTTCCGGCTGGTGAGCCCAGGCGGAGCCCCGACGTGATGGTCGGCTTTTCTGTGTCGAATGGAATGCCGTTCTTGTTGCAGGTGATATGGGCGCGTCCGAGTGCGGCCTCGGCCTTGTTTCCCTTAACGCCCTTTGGACGCAGGTCGACCAACATCACGTGGGTATCTGTGCCGCCTGTCACGACATCCAAACCGCCCTTCTGCAACTGATCAGCCAACGCCTGAGCGTTCTTTACGACCTCCTGCTGATATTGGCGAAAGGACGGCTGCAGCGCTTCGCCAAAGGCCACGGCCTTTGCGGCGATCACGTGCATCAACGGGCCGCCCTGAATACCAGGAAAAATGGCAGAGTTGAACTTTTTGGCGAGCGCTTCGTCGTTCGTCAGGATCATGCCGCCGCGCGGTCCTCGAAGTGTCTTGTGGGTTGTCGTGGTTGCGACGTGCACATGCGGGAAGGGCGACGGATAGAGCCCCGTCGCAATCAGTCCGGCAAAATGGGCCACATCCGCCAGAAGGTACGCGCCCACCTTGTCCGCAATCTCGCGGAACCGCGCGAAGTCAAGCTGGCGCGGAATGGCCGATCCACCAGCGATAATCATCTTAGGCTGATGTTCCACCGCCAGCGCTTCAATCTGATCATAATCCACGTCCAGCGTCTCGCGATCCACGGCGTAGTGGACTGCATTGAACCACTTGCCCGACTGGTTTGGCTTTGCGCCGTGGGTCAAATGCCCGCCTGCGTCCAGCGACATGCCCAGGATCGTATCGCCCGGCTGCAAAAGAGCCAGAAACACACCCTGATTGGCCTGACTGCCCGAGTTTGGCTGCACATTTGCAAAACCGCAGCCAAACAGGGCGCAGGCCCGCTCGATGGCGAGCGTTTCCGCCTGATCAACGAACTGGCAACCGCCATAGTAGCGACGCCCCGGATACCCTTCGGCATATTTGTTTGTCATCACAGAGCCTTGCGCCTGCATGACAGCGCGGGAGACGATATTCTCGGATGCGATCAGCTCGATCTCGTCGCGTTGGCGGCCCAGTTCACGGGTGATGGCGCCAAAAATCTCTGGATCCGTGTCGGCCAGATCAGCCGAAAAGAAACCTGTGTCACGGTGGGGTGCGTTCATCTGTCTGGCTCCATTAGGTCAGGCGACGCGATCGCGCGGCGCTTTGCCCTCAAAAAAGTCGTTGAGGTTGTCGAGCACACGAAAGCCCATTGCTTGCCGCGCCTCGCGGGTTGCGCTGCCAAGATGGGGCAGCATCACAAGGTTGTCGCATTGTGCCAGCATCGGATTGATCACTGGTTCACGTTCGAACACATCAAGTGCTGCACCGCCAATGGTGTCGAACATGAGTGCTTGCGCAAGGGCTGCTTCGTCCACGACCTCGCCGCGGGCGGTGTTGATTAGGAACGCATCGGGTTTCATCATGTCCAGACGGCGCGAGTTAATCATCTTGGCGTTACTTGCTCCGCCAGGGCAGTGCAACGAAACGAAGTCGCATTGCGGCAGCAGCGCATCGATGCTGGGCGCCTGCGTGGCGTTAAACCTTGCCAGAATGTCAGGCCGTACCTCGGACCGGTTGTATACGACGATATCCATGCCAAACCCGAAATGCGCTCGTTTGGCCACTTCCTGACCGATCCGACCAAATCCGATGATACCTAGCGTCTTGCCAGATACCTTTGTCCCAATCAAATGCGTAGGACGCCAGCCATACCAGTGGCCCGCGCGCAGTTCGCGCTCACCGTCGCCCGCGCGGCGGGCCACCATAAGCATCAGCGTCATGGCAAGGTCTGCTGTACACTCCGACAATACGTCGGGTGTATTGGTGATGGCGATACCGTGGATCTTGGCCTTTTCCACGTCGATATGTGTGAAACCGACACCGTAATTGGCAAAGATCTTGGTCTGCGGCTTGGAGACATCCAACGCCTCGGCGCTGATCTTGTCCGTGACGGTGGGCAACACGGCGTCATAGCGCTGGATCGCCTCGCGGAACTCGGCAGCTGTCAGCGGACGGTCGCTGCGGTTCAATTCAACATCATAATGCACGGCAAGCTGCGCCTCGACTGCAGATGGCCACCGTCGGGTGACCAGTACACTTGGTTTTGCCATCACGCGACCTCCATCACTTTTGCAATTGTTGCGCCAATCACCGCTGGGTTGTCGGCCACTGTCACACCAGCAGCGGATAGGATTTCCACCTTTTCCGATGCGCTTTCCCCGAAGGCCGAGATGATGGCACCTGCGTGCCCCATCGTGCGGCCCTTGGGTGCCGTCAGACCAGCCACGTAGGCGACAACAGGTTTGGATACGTGATCGCGGATGTATTCGGCAGCTTCCGCCTCCTGCGGTCCACCAATCTCACCAATCAAAGCAATGACATGAGTGTCTTCGTCCTGCTCGAACCGCTCAAGGATGTCTTTAAAGGATGACCCGTTGATCGGATCACCGCCAATCCCCACAGACGTGGACACACCGATGCCCAGTTCCTTCAACTGGCTTGCAGCTTCATAGCCCAGCGTGCCCGACCGCCCCACGATGCCAACATGGCCTTTTTTGTAGATGTGGCCGGGCATGATGCCCAACAAAGCCTTGCCCGGACTGATCGTGCCTGCGCAGTTCGGACCCGTCAGCACCATGCGCCGTTCTTTGGGATAACGGTACATATACCGCTTCACACGGATCATATCCTGCGCCGGAATACCGTCGGTGATGCAGACGCAATAGCGAATACCAGCGTCTGCCGCTTCCATAATGCTGTCGGCCGCAAAGGGCGGGGGCACAAAAACAAGCGACGCTTCGGCTCCAGTTGCCGTCACAGCCTCTTCAACCGTGTCAAAGACCGGCAATCCTTCGACGGTTTCACCACCCTTTCCTGGGACAACGCCGCCGACCACATTCGTGCCGTACTCGATCATGTCCCTGGTGTGAAAGCGCGCCATTTTACCGGTGATGCCCTGGACGATAACGCGGGTGTTTTTGTCGAGAAGAATGCTCATGACACGGCCCTCAAGTTAACCCCTTGAGAGAGGTCGTTTCTCCAAGCCCCCACTGCACGTTCGGCGGCTTCATTCAGTGTTTTTGCGCGGATGATCGGCAGACCGGACTTGGCCAGGATCTTCTGGCCTTCTTCAACATTCGTTCCGGCAAGCCGCACAATAACGGGCACCTCAACGCCCACCTCTTTCATGGCCTGCACCACACCTTCCGCCACCCAATCACAGCGGTTAATGCCAGCAAAGATGTTCACCAAAATCGCCTGAACACTCTTATCCGACAGCACCAGACGAAAGGCCTTAGCCACACGGTCGGGCGTTGCGCCACCGCCAATATCCAGGAAATTCGCTGGCTCACCGCCCGCTAGCTTGATTGTGTCCATGGTCGCCATGGCCAGACCCGCGCCGTTGACGATGCAGCCGATGTTGCCGTCGAGTCCTACATAGTTCAGACCTCGATCCGCCGCGCGGCTTTCGCGGGGATCTTCCTGGCTCTTGTCGCGCAACTCAGAAATTTGCGGGTGCCGAAACAGAGCATTTCCGTCAAAGGTCATTTTGGCATCCAGCGCAATTACCCGGCTGTCTTCAGTGATGACCAGTGGATTGACCTCGACCATCGTCGCGTCCAGTTCAGTAAATGCGCGATAGCAACCCTGCAGCGTGCGAACCATTTGTTGGACCAACGCAGCATCAATACCCAGTTTGAAGGCGATCTGGCGGCACTGGAATTCGCGCAAGCCAACGGCAGGTTCGACTACCGCCCGCACGATGCTATCTGGCTTCTGTTCCGAGATCTCCTCAATCTCCATACCACCTTCGGCCGAAGCGACGATCATCACACGCTGCGTGGTCCGATCCAGCACAAAGCCCAGGTAAATCTCCCGCTCGATCGGCACTGCCGCTTCGACATAGACGCGATAGACGCCCTTGCCTTCTGGACCCGTCTGGTGCGTGACCAGCTTCATGCCAAACATCGCTTCGCTAGCGTCCTGTATCTCGGTGTCGCTGCCGCACACCTTCACGCCGCCTGCCTTGCCACGCCCACCTGCGTGGACCTGTGCCTTGACCACCCAACGCTCACCGCCCAGTTCGCGGGCACGATAAGCCGCCTGCTCCGGGCTGTAGGCCAGCGCGCCGTCCGGGACGGTCACGCCAAACCCAGCAAGGATTTCCTTGGCCTGATATTCGTGGATATCCATAGTGTTCCTCCCGATTATTCGGCTGCGATTGCTGTGCCGTAGTGCCCCTGAAGCACCGCATCGATTTGCGTCTGGTCCACATCCGCCCCAAGGTCCCGCAGGGCGGTGGCAAAGCGGTTTACGATGTCAGTAATGGCCGCCTCGGACAGCAGGTTCAGAATGCCAATGCGCACCTGAACCGGCTCTGACAGGGTGGGCCAAATGCCAAAATTCTGCGCCCGGCAATGCTGCACCAGCTCCATTTCGCGACCGGCCAGCGCGTCAGGCAAATTCAGAACGACGAGCGAAGGCATGTTCGAGGTGGCACGACACCCCATCGCCTCAACGCATTGGCGCAACGCCGTTTCGTGGAACGTGTAATCCGCCGCCCGCTGCGTGATGGTCTGTTGCAGGCAGATGCGCAGAGCCTCGTGAAAGGCCGACACGGCATAAGCCGAATGGGTCCGGTGATAGGTGCCCTTCTCAACATCCTGACCATCGATGATCCCCCAATGACGCGCCTCAAGGATGGGGTGGTGGCAGAACGTGCGCGTGCCTGTCGTTCGCAACGTCTCAATATACTGGTCGCTGAAGGATACGGGTGCGTAGGTTAGCGGCAGACAGCAAATGCCTTTTTGCGGGCAGGACGCCCAGCCGTGCACGCCGGGATAGTCATCAATGCGGAAATCGCCTACGCCCAGGCTCGAGACCGCATCGACCAGCCCCATCGCACCATGCCGCTCACAGGCGTTGCTGAAGCCTTGGATGTCGTTCACGCGACCCGATCCGGTTTCCCAATGCGCCATGGCGGCCCATTTGGGTTTGTGTTCGGCCAGCGCCGCCTCGACGATCTCTCCGGTCACGCTATCACCATGCGGTACGTCGATGATCACCACGTTGTCGGTCTGTGGATCCAGCGAGTTTGCAGCCAGCTCTTCGGCTGACGCGGCTTTCATCCGCACTGTCAAACCGTCAATGCCCGAGAATGTGCCATTCACAAACATCACCACCTTGTCGCCGGGCATGACGGCCGCGAACATCATGTCCAACCCGCTCCACCCCGTGCCAGCGACACCAAACGTGTGCGTGTTGCGGGTGCCCATGACCTCGCGCAGCATCTCCTTGCACTCGACCATCCCGCGCAGAACGTCCGCATGCATGTGATCTGCCAACCCGGCACCGGCATATCGCGCCAAAACTCTTGCATCGGTATTGCCCGGACCCGGACCAGCAGCGATTGTGTTCGGAATTTCAAGCTGTGGGAAGGCGATCGTGTTGGTCATAGTGTCTCCTGTCACGCTGGTCCGCGAAAGATCATTGCGGAAAAGATTGGCAGGATGATTGATAAATACGTTGCAGACCAAGAAAACGCCCCTTAGTCCTACTTATGGGTATCTATATGGGTGGGAAATTTACTACCCTTAAGTCTAAATATACCGGGGTATACCGAAAAATTTACCACCCTAATGGGTAGTTTATTGGAAATAGCGTATATGAATCAAAATCTTGATAATTCTGATGCACCCATCGAGATCATGCTCGCCGACAGCAATCCGCTCGTATTGTCGGCCTTGTCCGAGATTATCGACCGCGATCCGCGATTCTCTTTGGTGGCCACCGCCGCCACGGCCGAGGGGTTTCTCGGCACTGTCATGCGCGTGCCAGTTCAGGTGGGCGTAATCGACTGGAACTTGCCCGCGCTTGGTGGTGCGAAACTCATCGAAGTGCTCCGCGATCAGGAAAACGCGCCGCGCATCGTAGTCTATGCCGAAGATACTGGCGACCTGCCCCGCCTGGCCATGACGGCAGGGGCCGCCGCCTTTGCGCCCCGCTCCAGTGAAGCGGAAACGCTCCTCGACACCTGCATTGACGTAGCCGCAGGCAAGATGGTGTTTCCCTTTCTCGACGTCCGGGACCTGCAAAGCGACCCGATCCACCAACTGTCGCGCAAAGAACGCGGTATGCTCGAAGCGCTGTCAAAGGGGCTGACCAACCGTGAGCTGTCGAAAGAGCTTGGTATCACCGTCAACACTGTAAAATTCCACCTGTCCAACCTCTACGAAAAACTCAGCGTCAAGAACCGCGCCCAAGCCATTGCATTCTATTATTCGTCGCGGCTCGCGCTCGAACGGGATGACGCGGACGGTATACCCAGATAGACTGAAACTCTGCTTGACAGAATCTTACGTCGCTGACCTTTCTCGCGCAATTTTAATACGCACGAAAGGCTGCGCCATGTCGTTTCACCCGGTCACTCAAGCCCCCGGTCGTCTCAATCGTTCTGAACTTGCCGTTCCCGGAAGCCAGCCTCAAATGTTTGAAAAGGCGGCAGAATCCGATGTCGATGTTATCTTCCTCGATCTTGAGGACGCGGTGGCGCCCGATGAAAAGGAACAAGCGCGCAAGAATATCATCAAGGCGCTGAACGAGATTGATTGGGGCCGCAAATCCATGTCGGTTCGGATCAACGGGCTCGACACGCACTATATGTATCGCGACGTTGTCGACGTAGTTGAACAGGCCGGCGAGCGCCTAGATCTTATTATGATCCCCAAGGTCGGGACGGCCGCCGATGTCTATGCCGTCGACATGATGGTCACCCAGATCGAGGATGCGAAAGGCTACAAGAAACGCATCGGGTTCGAGCACATCATCGAGACCGCGCTTGGAATGCAGAACGTAACCGAAATCGCAGGTGCCTCCCCCCGTAACGAAAGCCTCCACTTCGGAGTTGCTGATTACGCTGCCTCAACCCGTGCCCGCACCACGATCATCGGTGGCGTGAACAAGGACTATGCCGTTCTGACTGACCCGGACGAAGCCGGACAGCGCGACACTCACTGGGGCGACATGTGGCACTATGCGCTTGCCCGTATGGTCGTCGCCGCGCGTGCAAATGGACTTCGCCCGATTGACGGCCCGTTCGGAGATTTCCAGGACCCCGACGGCTACCGCGCTGCCGCCTACCGTGCAGCCGTTCTGGGATGCGAGGGCAAGTGGGCTATACACCCCAGCCAGATCGCTCTCGCCAACGAAGTGATGAGCCCGTCTGACGCCGAGATCGACAAGGCACAACGCATCCTCGCCGCCATGGCCGAAGCCGAAGCTGCTGGCAAAGGCGCGGTCAGCCTTGATGGCCGGTTGATCGACTATGCATCTATTCGTCAAGCCGAGGTTCTAGTCGAAAAAGCAAAACAGATCTCGGACGGCTAAAAGACGATCCACCGATCAGCGAAGGGCCAAAATGAAAGACCCTTCGCGAATATCAGCAACCACCATGAGTAAAAAAAGTTGCACGCGGAGAAAATATCTGGAACGTTCGCTCCAACAAGCGCAGCGACCAGAATGAGTCTTCCGTGAAAGACAATGCTCTAACCCACCACCAGATCGACGGCCGGGCCGTCGCGTCGCGAATTCTAGATGACTGCCGCGCGTTCATTCGCAACAGCGGTCCTATCGGTCGCCTTGTCTCGGTCTCGATCGGTGACGTGCCGGAAATTGCGGTCTACGTGCGCAATCAGCAACGGGGCGCAGCCCGCGCCGACCTGCCGTTTGAAACCCAGTTCTGGCCCGGCGACATCACCCAGGATCAGGCGAAGGCACAGATTCAAGCGATGAATGATGACGCCGATGTACTGGGGATCATCCTGCAGCGCCCTGTACCCGACCACATCAACCTGCGCTCGCTGCAATCGGCGATCCACCCCCTCAAGGATGTGGAGGGGATGAACCCCGCCTCCATCGGCAACATCGTCTATTCTGACGTGGCCCTGGCCCCCTGCACGGCGGCGGCCAGCGTCGAGTTGATCAAGGAAACAGGCCTTGATCTCAAAGGGCTGGAAGTGGTCATGATCGGCCACTCGGAAATCGTTGGCAAACCTGCCGCCATGATGCTGATGGCCGAAGGGGCAACCGTCACCGTCTGCCACCACCTGACCCGTTCGGTTGCCATGCACTCGCGCCGGGCCGACGTGGTCGTCGTGGCCGTCGGCATTCCGCACTTTCTGGGACCCGACATGATCAAACCCGGTGCTGCGGTGATCGACATCGGGATCAACCAGATCGATGGGCCGGACGGCACACCCGAAATCGTGGGCGACGTCGACACAGACGCGGTTGTAGACATCGCAGGCTGGATCACCCCGGTACCGGGGGGCGTCGGGCCGGTCACGGTGGCAATTCTGATGCGCAACGCAACCGTAGCGCACCAGCGCCAGGTCGCAGCAGGATGGATGGATTGAGATGGGCAAACCCGACAATCGCTTTGACGTCGCCGCCGCAATAGACACCCAAGCGCAGTCGCGGATGATCGAAATCCATGTGGCCAAGGGGTTCAGTGGGCTAGAACTGACATCAATCACCCACGTGCTGGCCACCGCCAACACGCTTTTGGGGCGCGATCTGTTCTCCTGGCGCTACAGCACTGACACACCGGGCATCATCGCAGGCGATCAGGGCGCCCTTGTGCGGGCCGAGCCGGCCATTGGCGACCACCGGCTGGCCGACATGATGTTTGTGGTCGGTGGTAAAGGGGCCGCAGCGGGCAAATGGCTGGCAAGGGCACGTGCGATGCAGCGCAAGGCACGCACCGTGGTGCTGCTGTCGGATGCCGCCACCGCCTATATTCAGACGACCAAGGCCCCCAGTGGGCGCGTCACCACCCACTGGCGCGACATCACCAACCTTGTCGAAACGGGCTACCACCCCAAACTCACCACGCATCTTAGCGAAAACTCCGATGGGATCATCACCGCAGCAGGAGCGGGGGCCACGCTTGAATTGATGGTGGGGCTTGTCGCGCCCCACCTGACCAGCCCGCAAGTGGCCGAACTTGGCAACCATCTGCTGCTGCAGACCCTCCGCAAAAGCGACGCGGAACAACCCAAAGGCATGGCGGACAACGAAGGCATGTTTGACGCGCGGCTGACCAAGGTCATCCGCCTGATGGAAGACACGGTGAATGATCCCCTGTCCATGGACGACATCACGGCACGGGTCGGCGTCTCGACCCGGCATCTGGAGCGCGTGTTCCGCACCACGTTCAATGACACGCCCGCGCGGTTCTACAAGCGCCTGCGGGTGAAACGTGCGCGCAAGATGATCGAAGAGTCTCTGCTGCCCATGATCGACATCGCCATTGCCTGTGGTTTTGCGTCCTGCACAACCATGTCCAAAGCGGTCAAAGGGGAATACGGCGTAACGCCGTCCAAAATGCGGTCACGCAAAAGCATCCAGCTTTTGACTTATGAAGGTCGCTAGACGGCCAGATAGCCAATCGCCGCAAACACGACCAAGATCCCGAGCCACTGGATGCGGACCACCGCCTCGCGCAGAAACACGGCAGCCAGAATGATGGTCAGTACCCCGAAGGTTGACGCCGCCACAGACGCAAAGGCGGGATAGGCAAAGCTGCCTGCCAGCATCACCGCACCAATCGCGGTCGCGTCCAGCACGCCCATAACCGCCAACACCGGCAACGCAGACTTGGCCGGCATGATCGGTTGCCGCAGGATCAACGCAGCTGCCCCAACGACACCGACCGCAGCCACGCGCGCAATCGCGATGGCTGTCATCTCGGCCCCGCCGTCAACGGACAATTGCCCAACGGCAAAAGATACCGCGAACCCGATGGCCGCCAGCGCGGACCACAGGATGGCTGCAGGCTGCGCACCGGCGCCTGTATCATCCTTTGACGTGGCTGCAACGAACCCGCAGCCCGTGACGACGATCAGCACCGCAACCCATTGAAAGGCTGTCACGGTCTGTCCATTCATCACCGCCCAGCCCACCGAAAGGATGGGAAAGCTTGCAACAATCGGCGCTACGACCCGCACCGGCCCAATCGCCAGCGCCTTGTAAAATGCGGCCCCCGTGAGGCCAAAGATCACGCCGGACAGAACAGCATAGACGGCAGCATTCGTTGCAAGCCCGCCTGCGCCAAGCGCGCCTGCTAATATGGTCGTGGCGATACATCCGCTCACCAGCACCGGAAACAGGGATTGGAACACGCCCACCCTTTGCGAAATGTAGCGCACAAGCGTATCGTGCACGCCCCAGCAAAACGCCGCGATCAGGCCGAGCGTCAGTGCGCCCATTGTCGGCCCGTCAAGATCGGAAATGTTTTTCGCACGCGGCGCTGCCCCTTTGCTTGCGGCATGGCCACCGCCTCGTTATTCTCACAGTTAAACATTTATTCCGCTAGTGCAAAGTTTGGCGGCGTGGGAGGCGACAATGCTTGACGATCCTTATCCCAAGGTGAAGCCCGGTCCGCCGCTTCCCAGCCAGATCATTCAGCCTGCCCAGTTCTCTTTGCCGCCCGGCACTGAACGCTATGTCGTGCAGGGCGGTGGGGCCGTTCTGATTCCGGTCGAAGCTGGCGATCAGGTCTTAATCATCAATGACGAAGGTGGACAGGTCTGCGAAGTGGTCTGCGCAGACGGCCAAGGGCGTGTAGCGGACAGTGTGCTGGATCGTCCAGCGGACGCGCCTGCCGATGGTCTGCGAGCTTTGCTAGCGGGCAGTGATCAGTCGCTGCGCGGCTTACGGATGGGCCTTGATGCGCGGCGCATTGATCTGGCCGCGGCGCGCGCGGTTCGGCTGTTTGAATTGGGCACCCGCGCCAAGGCCGAAGAAGACATGCGCGTCACCGGCGATGGGACGCTGATCATCGCGGCCCCGGGCGGTGCCATGGATGCCGAAGTACAGGACACCGTCACGCCCCTGACCGTGATGATCAAGCGCGCCACAATCAAAAGCCACGTAAAGTTCGAATTGCCTGACCCTTTGGCCGACCCGGTGGCTGACATCCGGGTGCACAGCGCCACAGCCGAGGCCTTCTTTGTCAAAGCGGGCGACTACATACAGATTATCGACGTCGATGGCCGCCAATGTACGGATTTCGAATGCTTTTCGGCCCGCAAGCTCGACAAGGGGATCGAACACGCGCTTGACGTCACCACCACCCGTACGCTGATGGGCCACGCCTATCCGATGCCCGGCCTGCACGCCAAATACTACGATCAGGAGATGCTGCCGCTGGTCGAAGTGGTGCAGGACACTTGCGGGCGCCACGACGCCTTCGCGCTTGCCTGTTCGGCCAAGTATTACGACGACATCGGCTATCCCGGTCACATCAATTGCTCGGAAAACTTCAACACCGCCTTGTCCGAGTTCAACGTCACAGGACGCCCTGGCTGGATGGCGATCAACTTCTTCTTCAACACCTATCTCGACGAACACGGCGTCATGTATTCGGACGAGCCATGGTCGCGCCCCGGCGACTACGTCCTGCTGCGCGCGCTCACGGACATCGTCTGCGTCTCCTCTGCCTGCCCCGACGACACCACTGCCGCCAATGGCTGGAACCCCACCGACATCCACGTGCGCACCTATAGCGGGCGCGAAACCTTCCAACGCAGCGTCGCCTACCGGCCCACCCCTGATGCGGACCCCAAAATGACCAAACAAACCGCCTTCCACGACAGCTTTGCCAAGCACACCCGCAACTTTGTCAATTACAACGGCTACTGGCTCGCCAACTGCTTTGCCGAAGCGGGCCCGATTGAGGAATACTGGGCCTGCCGCCAAAAGGCGGTGATCATGGACCTCTCCCCGCTCCGCAAATTCGAGATCACCGGCCCCGATGCCGAGGCGCTGTGTCAATACGTCTTCACCCGCAACATGAAAACACTGGCAGTGGGCGGGGTGGTGTACACCGCCATGTGCTACGAACACGGCGGCATGATCGACGACGGCACGGTCTTCCGGCTCGGCAAGGACAACTTCCGCTGGATCGGTGGAAATGACTATGGCGGCGACTGGCTGCGCGAACAGGCCGACAAGCTGGGCCTCAAGGTCCTCGTCCGCTCCTCCACCGATCAGCTGCACAACGTCGCCGTCCAAGGCCCCGAAAGCCGCGATCTCTTGCGCAAGATCGTCTGGACCGCCCCCCATAACCCCGAGTTCGACCAGCTCGGCTGGTTCCGCTTTACTCCGGCCCGCCTCAACAACGAAAGCGGCACCCCCTTCGTCATCTCGCGCACCGGCTATACAGGCGAACTGGGCTATGAAGTCATGTGCCACCCCAAACACGCCTCTGAAATCTTCGACGCGATCTGGGAGTCAGGTCAGGATCACGACCTGCGCCCCATGGGGCTCGAAGCGCTCGACATGGTGCGGATCGAGGCCGGGCTGATCTTTGCCGGTTACGACTTTTCGGACCAGACCGACCCGTTCGAAGCCGGGATCGGCTTCACCGTCCCACTCAAATCCAAACCCGACGACTTCATCGGGCGCGACGCGCTGATCCGGCGCAAGGAGCACCCCAGCCGCAAACTTGTCGGCCTCAACATCGACAGCAATGTGCAGGTCGATCACGGCGATTGCATCCACATCGGCCGCGCCCAGATTGGCGAGGTCACGTCCTCCATGCGCTCACCACTCCTGGACAAGAATATCGCACTGGCCCGCATCGATGTGGCCCACGCCGACATCGGCACACAGGTCGAGGTCGGCAAACTCGACGGCCACCAGAAACGCCTGCCCGCCGAAATCGTCCCCTTCGCCCACTATGACCCGAAGAAAGAGCGGCCCCGCTCATGATCCGCCGCGCCTTCCTTGCCGGACTGCTCACCCTCGCCCTGCCCGCCCACGCGCAGGCAGTGAAACTCAAGGCGCACGAGATCGACGCGCTGCTGTCCGGCAACACCGCCATCGGCAAGTGGGAGGGCACCGGCTACCGCCAATACTTCAACCCCGACGGCACCACGATCTTTGCACTGGAAAACGCCCGCTCGACCCGCGGCGAATGGCGCATCGACGCGGACAAGCACGAATACCAAAGCATCTGGCCCCGCGACGCCGACTGGGAGGGCTGGTTCGTCATGGAATGGGACGGCACGTTCTACTGGGTCAGCAAGGCAACGCCGCCCACACCGTTCAAGCTGGTCGACGGCGAACAACTGGTGGCCGAATGATCCGCCACGCGGCCCTCCTGACGCTTGCCGCCACAGTGGCGCATGCGGATACGTATTGCGCGAACCTCACAGCACTCACCCAAGGCACCACGACCGAAATCGCCTTGCCCGACGGCACGCCCGGCATCTGCGCTATGTCGCTCGATCTGACCGGTGCCAGAGCCATCAACTGCCGTTGGCCCTTCGACTACCGCGCGCAGGCCGCAACCGACACGTTCACAGAATTGCTTGATGCAACAACGCAATGCCTGAACACGGATGGCCTGACCGACCAGGGCGTGAACCACCCCGACAGCTATGACCTGCGCATGTTCGACACAGACACCGCGCAAGTCAGCATTTCGATCAAAGACAAGGGCGCGCTGCAGCAGACTTTCATATTCCTGCGCGTCGCGCCCAAAGATTGAACGCCTGCGACCTCGCGTCGTTTTTGCACAAGACCGGCATTGGATTTGCGGCTCAGACTCTCGGCATGAATGCGAATGATGTCTTTGAAAACCTGTTGCACGCAACCCGCACGGTCTGCATCCGGCACCCGGACGTCCGCGCCTTCGTTCCTTTCCCGACCGACGTGACGCAGCAGGATATGACACCCAAATCCTGTCCCTGCGGCAGCTATCTGGCGCAAGAAACCCGCTGGCGTCACCACCCGACCTACGAAGCGCTGAGCCAGGCCATCATTCGCGCCGGACCAACGGCACATTGGCGCGAAACCTACAAGGATACGGATATCGGCGACGACTTCATGGACCGGTTCGGCTGCTACTGCATTATCGGACCAGACGCCCCGTTCTGGTCAAACACAGCGCGCGTCTTCATGGTCTATATGCCGCCCGGCCTGTACTACCGGTGGCACCACCACCCCGCCGAAGAGCTTTACCTCGTGCTGTCAGGCTCTGCCGTCTTCCGCAAGGCTGGCGCACAAGATACGACGCTGCGCGCCGGAGACGCTTGCTTTCACGCGCGCAACCAGTCGCACGCGATGGAGACGCGCGATGATCCTGTTCTGTGTCTGGTGCTGTGGCGGAATGAGTTCGACACACCGCCCATCCTCGACGCGCAGGTACAAACGGCCCTCGCATAGATCAAAGGCTAGTTCTGCAAATACACCTCAAGGCTGTCGTCCAGCGCATCCACCCACGGTGTGTGGTGCTTAGGCGCCATCGTCCCAGTCATCACCGATTTGTAGCCATTGTCGCGGAACGTCATGATCCCCTGCTTCTTGTGGCCCTTCCACTCCTTGAACGCCTTGCAGGCCCCTTCGACGTCAAAGGACGGATAGTCCGTCTCAGCAATCAGTTCCTTGATGTAGTCCCCCTGATACCAGATCGCGTCATAGTCATCCGCGCCCGCATCCTCGCGCGCGACGCGGTCGACCACATCGGCCTCCATCTCGGCCTTCGACGGCATCGCGATCTTACCCATGATCGCATCGCGCACCCACCAGGCCTGCGCGTCGAACATGTTGAAGGTGAACCACTGGTCCTGCATGCCCAGATAATACAACGCCGGATTATGCACCCAAGCCACACCTTTATACAGGTCTGCTGTCGCCAGCCGGTTCGCCGTTTTCAGGCATAAATCCTCTGCCATGAAGGGGAAGTGGTGCTGATAGCCCGTGCACAGAATAACCGCATCCACATCGCGGCTGGTGCCATCCTTGAAATGCGCCGTTTTGCCATCGACATGGGTCAAGAGCGGAACCTCGGCCCAGTTGTCGGGCCAGTCATAGCCCATGGCCGCCGTGCGGTGTGACACGGTGATCGACTTGGCGCCGTACTTCCAGCATTGCGACCCGATGTCTTCCGCCGAATAGCTGGTGCCGACAATCAGAATATCCTGATCCTTGAACTCCAGCGCATCGCGAAAGTCGTGGGCGTGCAAAACCCGACCCTTGAAGCTTTCAAAGCCCGGGAATTCCGGCACGTTGGGGGTCGAAAAGTGACCTGAGGCGCAGATCACATGGTCGAACTCTTCGGTGTATTCCCGGTCGTTCGGCAGGTCTTTGACCGTCACGCTGAAGACCCCGCCTTCAAATTCGACCCGGCGCACCGCCGTCTCGAACCGGATCCAGTCACGCACGCCCGCCTTTTCAACGCGCCCTTGGATGTAGTCGAACAAAACGGCGCGCGGCGGATAAGAGGCAATCTGCTTGCCGAAATGCTCCTCGAACGAATAGTCGGCAAATTCGAGGCCCTCCTTCGGCCCGTTCGACCACAGATACCGATACATCGACCCGTGCACAGGCTCACCATACTGATCCACGCCTGTGCGCCATGTGTAGTTCCACAGCCCACCCCAATTCGCCTGCTTCTCGAAACAGACGATCTCGGGAATGTCTTCGCCATTCATCTTTGCCGATTGGAACGCGCGCAGTTGTGCCAAACCCGATGGGCCGGCCCCGATGATGGCGATACGTTTGGGCATGGTGCGACTCTCCTGGCGATTTTTGCTTCCCTTCAATTCGACCGCTATCACCCCTGCAAGTCAACTAATTTGAACTACAGTGAAAATAATTTGGTGACTTTTGCACGTGCTTGGTGTTCGGATTGGGCGTATTCATGGGATGGGACAGACAGGTTCACACATGGTGAAACCACATTTCAGTTTCTGGATCATCGCTGGCTTGGGTCTGGCTTGGAACCTGATGGGATGTCTGAACTTCATCACCCAGATGAACGCAGATGCCGTCGCCCAAATGCCCGAGTTGTATCAGCTGATTATCGCCGCCCGCCCCCTCTGGGCCACGCTCGCTTTCGGTTTTGCCGTTTTTGGCGGCGCGCTCGGCTGCATCCTGTTGCTCTTGCGGCGTCGGATGGCCACGACAGCCCTTGCGGTGTCACTGCTGGCGATTGGACTGACAGTGATCCAGACGATTTCGGTGGTCGGGATGGCCCCGAGTACGTTCCTTGCGTTGCTCGTCGGCGCCGCCCTCTTTTGGTACGCCACCATCGCACAAAGAACGGGCTGGTTGCGCTAGGAACCGGCGACCGCCTACCTGCGGCGTCAGCATGCCAAAAACGTGGTTAGAATCCGGCAAACGCAACGCGCGCAGAACCAAGTGTTTGATCCTGCGCGAGAATGCCAAAAACGTTCAGATATGGTAACGGCTGCGAACAGCTTGTCCCCGCGGGGACAGACTCAGATATCCAGCGTATTGTCCTTTTCCCACTGCGAAAAATGCGCCGTGAAATCGTTCCATTCCTGCGTCTTCATCTTGATGTAAGAGGCCGAGAACTCTTCTCCCATCGCGGCCTTGAGGCTCTTGTCCTTATCGTATTCGCGGATCGCATCCAGCATGTTCAGCGGCAGCTTTGGCGCACCGCGCACCTTGTGCCCCTCGGCATACATATCGATGTCATGGCGCTTGCCCGGATCGGCTTCGCTGCGGATACCGTCGAGGCCTGCCGCGATGATTACCGCTTGCAGCAGATAGGGGTTCGTGGCCCCATCCGGCAGCCGCAATTCGAAGCGGCCAGGGCCCGGCACGCGTACCATGTGGGTCCGGTTGTTGCCGGTCCATGTCACCGTGTTGGGTGCCCATGTAGCTCCTGACATGGTGCGTGGCGCATTGATGCGCTTGTAGCTGTTGACCGTTGGGTTGGTGATCGCAGCCAATGCGCTGGCGTGTTTCATGATCCCGCCAAGGAAGTGGCGACCTTTTTCGGACAGGCCCAACTCGGCCGTCTGGCTGCTTTCATTGGGTTCCATGGCGAACACATTGGTTTTTGCATCGGGCCCAGCGGCGTCCCAGACAGAGATGTGGGCGTGGCAGCCGTTGCCGGTCAGACCCTCGACCGGTTTGGGCATGAAGGTCGCGCGGAAGCCGTGTTTTTCAGCCACGGATTTGGTCATGAACTTGAAGAAGGAATGCTTGTCCGCAGTGCGCAACGCATCATCGAACTCCCAGTTCATCTCAAATTGACCATTCGCGTCTTCGTGGTCGTTCTGGTACGGACCCCAGCCCAGATCGAGCATGTAGTCGCAAATCTCACGCACCACGTCATAGCGGCGCATCACGGCCTGCTGGTCATAGCAGGGCTTGGCCGCCGTATCATATTCGTCACTGATCTGGCTGCCGTCCGGTGTCATAAGAAAGTATTCAGCTTCGATCCCGGTCTTGACGTGCAAACCCTCTGCAGCGGCCTCGTCGATCAGGCGGCGCAGCACGTTGCGGGGGGCTTGAGCGACGTCTTCGTCCTCCATCACGCAGTTTCCAGCCACCCATGCCACTTCGGGCTTCCACGGCAATTGGATGACCGAGGACGGATCTGGCACCGCCAGCATGTCGGGATGGGCCGGTGTCATGTCGAGCCAGGTAGCAAAGCCCGCAAAGCCTGCACCCTCTTCCTGCATGTCGGCGATGGCCTGGGCGGGCACCAGCTTGGCCCGTTGACCGCCGAAGAGGTCGGTGAAGGAAATCATGAAGTATTTGACGCCGTTATCCGCGGCGAACTTTGCAAGATCAGTCGTCATCTGTCGGTTCCTGTTGGTCTTCTTTTGTGATGAGGGCGCGTACCGTGGTGGCCGCGCCCTTCGTTTTGGTGATCAATATGATGTGCCGGGTTTCCCGGGGTACCAGTCGGTACCCGCCAGGGGGATTTTCGCCATCGCCGCCGCTTCGAGTGTGATGGCGCAAAGGTCCTCAGGCTCAAGATTGTGCAGATGGTTCTTACCGCAGGCCCGTGCGATGGTCTGGGCTTCCAGCGTCATGACCTTGAGGTAGTTGTTAAGCCGCCGACCGCCCTCGATAGGGTCAAAGCGAGCCATCAACTCCGGATCCTGCGTGGTGATGCCCGCCGGATCCTGGCCCTCGTGCCAGTCGTCATATGCGCCTGCCGTTGTACCAAGGGCGTTGTAATCGGCCTCCCATTTGGGATCATTGTCCCCAAGCGCGATTAGGGCGGCGGTGCCGATGGCCACTGCGTCCGCACCAAGGGCCATGGCCTTGGCCACATCCGCGCCCGTACGGATACCGCCCGACACAACAAGCTGAACCTCGCGGTGCATGTCGAGATCTTGAAGCGCGCGCACAGCTTCGCGGATGCACGCGAGGATGGGTTGGCCGACATGTTCGATAAACACGTCCTGTGTTGCCGCCGTGCCACCTTGCATCCCGTCCAGCACAACCACATCAGCGCCCGCCTTGACCGCAAGCGTGGTGTCGAAATAGGGGCGCGCCCCGCCAACCTTGATGTAGATCGGCTTTTCCCAATTGGTGATCTCGCGCAGTTCTAAGATCTTGATCTCGAGGTCGTCGGGCCCCGTCCAGTCCGGGTGACGGCAGGCCGAGCGCTGGTCGATCCCCTTGGGCAGATTGCGCATCTCGGCTACACGGTCGCTGATCTTTTGACCCAAGAGCATACCGCCGCCGCCGGGCTTGGCCCCCTGACCCACGACAATCTCGATCGCATCGCAGCGGCGCAGGTCGTCGGGGTTCATACCATAGCGCGAAGGCAGGTATTGATAGACAAGCTTGTTGGAATGGCCGCGCTCTTCCTCGGTCATGCCACCGTCGCCGGTTGTCGTTGACGTACCCGCCATAGTGGCCCCACGACCCAGTGCTTCTTTCGCACCGCCGGACAGAGCGCCGAAGGACATGCCCGCAATCGTCACCGGAATGTCGAGTTGGATCGGGTTTTTGGCAAACCGTGTACCGAGCGTGACATTGGTATCGCAGCGCTCGCGATAGCCTTCGAGCGGGTAGCGCGAAATGGAGGCGCCCAGAAACAGCAGATCATCGAAATGGGGCAGCTTACGTTTGGCCCCGCCCCCGCGGATGTCGTAAATACCGGTGGCCGCCGCGCGTCGGATTTCGGCGTTCACGGGATTGGAGAACGTGGCCGACTGGATCGGCATTGTGCGTGGAGCGCCGTTTTGATCGTCTTTCATGTTTCGCCCCTCAATACGCGTTGTCGATGTCGAAGTTATAGAGTTTGCGGGCCGAGCCGTAGCGCTTGAATTCAGACGCTTTGGCGTCGCAATGGCCGCGTTCCAGCAATTCCTCGAGAATGGCGATGTGTTCTGGCCGCATTTCTTTCTCGATGCAGTCGGCACCGAGCGACTTCACTGAGCCGCGCACAAATAGACGCGCTTCATAAAGTGAGTCGCCCAGTGCCTCGCCCGCATCCCCACAGACGACCAGATTGCCCGACTGCGCCATGAACGCCGACATGTGCCCGATATTGCCGTGCACGATGATATCGATCCCCTTCATCGAGATGCCGCAGCGCGACGAGGCGTTGCCCTTGATCACAAGCGTGCCGCCATGACCCGTGGCCCCGGCATATTGCGAGGCATCCCCTTCCACGATGACTGTGCCGGACATCATGTTTTCGGCCGTACCCGGACCGACGGAGCCATGTACATGCACGGTCGCCTGCTTGTTCATGCCCGCGCAGTAGTAACCGGTTGAGCCCTTGATGTTCACCTCGATCGGCGCATCCAGACCCACGGCGATGGCGTGACTGCCCTTGGGGTTCACGATTTCCCAATGTGTCTGGTTGGTGTTGTCCGACTGCGCGTGCAGGGTGGAATTGAGCGCACGAAGCCCCTGCGCTTCCAAGTCAAATGTTTGCATTTATGCCGCTTTCTCTTGCGCGGTTGGGGCCGCATTGTGCGACCAGAAATAGACGGTGGCGGGCTCGGGTTCCCACACTTTGGCGGTGTCGATACCGGGCAGGTTCACGAGTGCCCGGTATTCCGACCCAAAGGCCACATATTGATCAGTTTCGGCCATGACCGCTGGTTTGCAGGCAATCGGGTCACGCACGACGCCAAACCCGTCCTTTGTGCCCACAACGAATGTGAAGAACCCGTCGAGATCATCAAGGCTGGATGTCAGCGCTTCGCCCAAGGTCGATCCTGTCTGCATTTTCCAGGTGAGGTAGGCCGCTCCCACTTCGGTGTCGTTTTCGGTTTCAATGTGCACGCCGAGGCGGCGCAGTTTGCGACGCAGCGAGTTGTGATTGGACAGCGATCCGTTGTGCACGAGGCATTGGTCAATTCCGGTGTTGAACGGATGTGCGCCCATTGTTGTCACCGCCGACTCGGTCGCCATTCGGGTGTGCCCGATCCCGTGCGTTCCGGACATTTGCCGGATCGCAAAGCGCTCTGCCACATTTTTGGGCAGTCCGACCTCTTTGTAGATTTCGAGCGTGGAACCATGACTCATGACCCGCAGATTGGGGCGGATTTCAGACAGGATTTCACGCGCTTCTTTCACCTGATCGGCTTGGAGTGACAGGACTGCATGGGTGTCCTTGATGTCCATCGACACCTTGCCTTTGACCCGCTTGCGCAAGTCATTGTCGAGCTTGTCAAAGTCGACATCCGGTGTGTTCGATTGAACCGTCAGCTTTGCGTTACCCGTTGTTTCATCACCATAAATTGCGATCCCGGCGCTGTCGGGGCCACGATCCGTCATGGTGATCAGCATGTCCGTAAGCATGTCGCCAAGTTTCGGTTCCAACGCGGCGTCCTTCAGAAAAAGTCCGACAATCCCGCACATGGCGAAAGCCCTCCCAAAAAGTGATCTGTCGTTCGACTCGAACGCTAGCATCGTTACATCACATGCTCAACCAATGGGAAACTATTTTTCACTGCAGTTAAAAAAAGAGTCGCCAGACGAAACGTGTCGTGTTTCAATTTGGCCAGCGTCGCGCACTGCATACGACGGCGCACGAAGCCAACAGTCCAACACGGGGGTTCATCGTGGAAGAGCAAATCGCAGAATTGACGGCCCAGATTGCCGCGCTGCAAAGCAAGGGTGGTGTGACCAACACCATGTTTGCCGAAACATTCTATTATCTGACGATCCCGCTGATGATCATCATTCATGCGGGGTTTCTGGCCTATGAGATGGGGGCGTCGCGCCTCAAGAACGTGCTGAGTTCGGGGGTCAAGAACATCTTGGCCTTCGCGTTTATGATCCCGACTTTCTATTTCTTCGGCTGGTGGGTCTATTGGGGCTTCCCAACCGGGCTGCCCGGCGCAGCAGGCCCCGCAGGCATCTCGGGCGTGGAATATGCCAATGCCATCGCATGGGGCTGGGGCGAGAGCGCGCAGTACATGGGGCCGAACATCGCGGATCAGGCATCTGGCGTGTTCTTTGGGGCCTTTGCGCTGTTTGCAGCCACAACGGCCTCGATCATGTCCGGCGCGGTTATCGAGCGCATCCAGACCGTGGGCTTTGTGATCCTGGCCGTCGTGCTTGGGTCGTTTGCCTGGGTCGTGGCCGCCGCTTGGGGCTGGCACGCAGATGGCTGGCTGGTCACGCAATGGGGCGTGCATGACTTTGGTGCAGCGGGCCTTGTGCACGCGGTGGCCGGGTTCTTTGCCCTTGGCGTTCTCATCAACCTTGGACCGCGCATCGGCAAGTTCAACGCCGATGGCACGGCCAACCACATCGCAGGGCACAACATGCCGCTGACGGTGACGGGCCTGATGCTGATCATTGTGGGCTTCTGGGGCTTCCTCATGGCCTGCGTGATCGTGCCCGGAGAAGCGTGGAGCTGGTTTGCGGACAAACCGTCCACCATCTACGGCACACCGATCACCCTTTCAGCGCTGGCCTTCAATATATTGATGGCCGTTGCAGGTGGCATCATAGGCGCCTGGGTGCTGACACGTGATCCATTCTGGATGATGTCGGGTGCGCTGGCGGGGATCATCTCCACTGCCTCCGGTCTCGACATCTACTACCCTGCACTGACGTTCATCGTGGCCTTCTCGGCTGGTGTGATCCTGAAGCCTTGTGCCACGTGGCTTGAAAACCGCGGCATCGACGATGCAGTGGGTGCGGTAACGGTGCACGGGACGATCGGTCTGTACGGTGTGGTCCTGCTGGGCGTGTTTGCCTCGGGCTATCCTGCACTACAAGGAGCTGCGGGCGAAGTGCCGACCATCAGCCTAATGGGTCAGATCGTGGGCGCGATTGTGTTCTTCCTGCTCGGGTTCGTGCCCGGATATGTGGTGTCTTACATCCTGAAGATGTTCGGCATGTTGCGCATCCCCGAAGGCGCGGAAATAGCTGGCATGGACATGGTGAAAGTTCCGGCTGAGGGCTACCCCGAAGGCATCCCCGCACCAGGAATCAACCTGGCGCCCGGCGAGTAATCGAACAGAAAGGACGAAATCATGGGTTTTCCATATGACGAAGCAAGCTGGTCGGTGGTCGACGGGGCCATGTTCATGGGTTGGGGCGGTAGCATGCCGGGCCTCTACACCCTGATCGCAATGTTGATCTGCGTGGCAGTGCTGGTGTTTGGACAAAAGACCGAAAGCGCCAAGACCAAGCAATACGAGAAGTAAGCACGCCAGACGTGTGCGAGGGGCGGCCGGCGGTCGCCCCTTATCTATTCAATATTTGCCCAGCAGGAAAAAAAGTTGCATCGCATTCTTGCTTTTCAAAATGGGCTGAGGCTCAATACGCCGTAACAAGACTCATAACGAACAGGGAAAAACACCATGGCCATTCTATGGAGAACCTCGGCACTTGCCGGACGTCACGCCGAAATCGGCGGAGAGCTGGAAGACTGGAATGGCATGGGTACGGCGTGGTTCTACGACAACACGCCCGAGCGCGCTAAAGCTGACTACGAGGCGATCCGCACCAAGGCCGGCCTGATGGATGTATCTGGTCTTAAGAAGGTGCATGTGGTTGGCGAGGACGCGGCCTATGTGATCGACCGGGTTACGACACGCAACGTCGAAAAAATCGCGCCGGGCCGCGCCGTTTATGCCTGCATGCTGGATGATCGTGGGCTGTTTGTTGACGATTGCGTCATCTACCACATCGCCGTGAACTCATGGCTGGTGGTGCATGGCACCGGTATCGGCATGGAGCAGCTGACGACCGTGGCGGCAGCCAAGAACTGTTCAGTGATCATGGATGATGATCTGCACGACATGTCGCTGCAGGGGCCGAAGGCGGTCGACATTCTGGCAAAGGACATCCCCGGCATTCGGGATCTGGCCTATTTCGGAATCATGCAGACCCGCCTTTACGGTCGTGACGTTATGATTTCGCGCACTGGCTACACCGGTGAACGCGGGTATGAGATTTTCTGCCGTGCCAAGGATGCAGTCCACATTTGGGACAACGTTCTTGAGGCCGGTGGCGACGATGTGCGCCCCACGCAATTCTCGACACTCGATATGCTGCGGATCGAGAGCTATCTGCTGTTTTACCCAGGCGACAACTCCGAAACCTTCCCGTTCGAAGACGGGACACCTGCGGGCGACAGCCTGTGGGAACTGGGCCTCGATTTCACCGTGTCGCCCGGCAAGGAAGGGTTCATCGGGTCCGAGAACCACTATGCCATGAAGGGCAAGGAACGGTTCAAGATTTATGGTGTGCAGCTGGAAGGCGACGCCATGGACCAAATGGAGATGTTTGCGCGGGTTCACCACGACGGCAAGGATGTGGGCGTCATCACTTATGGCCTGTCATCCGAGTTGAACGGCTATTCGGTCGCTATCGCGCGGCTTGACCCGTCGGTCGCCAGCCCCGGCACGAAGTTGACTGTGGTTCAGCCTGACGGCACCGAACTGGCTGCGACGGCGGAGGAAATGCCATTCTATGACAAGGACAAGTCGATCCGCACCGCCAAAGGCTGATTTTTCAAAGGGCGCAGGTGTCAAACACCCGCGCCCTTTACACGTGACGAGGACAGGTATGTCGAAATTCGAATTTCCCCCGTCGATCAAGAGCAGGCCGGTCTACGGCACGCTTGAGGCGCGACCAGGCAAAGGGCATCTGATGATTGCGGATGCCGAAGGGGCCGAGGCCATTCTGGACATCGCGACGCCGGAATTGATGGCAAAGACTCACATCATCTACATTCCCCGCGGCTGCGATTTCGCAGACAAGCTGCGCGCGTTGAACCCGGCGCAATTCTATGAAGGGCCCACCTATGCCGCATCGGTCCAGCGCATCCGCCGGGTCTTGCAGGATGCGCATATGGGATTGCAGGTCTATCTGACCGGCACCGAAGGATTGATGGGCCAGGCCCAAAACGAAGCGATGCAGGCGGGCATCCCGCACACCGCCATTCAGACCGAGCATCGCGGGTCCGTCGCGCGCCGCATGCAGTGCGTTCATTGCAAGGGCATCACCGAGGACGTGGAAACCGACCCGTTTGTGTGCAGCCATTGCGGGCTGAACCTGTTTGTGCGCGACCACTACTCGCGCCGCTTGGCTGCGTATCAGGGTGTGCGCGTTGACGCCGAAGACCACGGCAATGTGCCCGAGCCAAAGGGGATCTACGAATGAGCGCCGCCCCGCAGAAAGCCAAGCCCGGAGCCGAAAAGATCGACGTTGTCGTATCGGCCGTTGTTCCGCTCAATGACCTAGTCACCCGGTTCGAATTTCAGCGCCGCGATGGTGCGCAGTTTCCGCCTTTTTCCGGCGGCGCGCATACAGTTGTGAGCATGCAGGACGGGGATCGCACCCGCCTGAACCCCTATTCACTGATGTCCGACCCGGCCGATCTGACCACCTACGCCATTTCCGTGCGACGCGATGACGAGGGGCGGGGCGGGTCACTGTTCATGCACCGCAATGTGTCGGTGGGTGACGAAATGACAATCACCTATCCGGTGAACTTGTTCTCGCTCGATCTGCGCGCACGCAAGCATGTGTTTTTTGCGGGCGGCATCGGCATCACCCCGTTCATGTCGATGATTGCTCAGCTTGAGCGTATGGGCGGGGCTTGGGAATTGCACTATGCCTGCAGGACGGAAGCGTTGGGCACTTATGTGGATCAGTTGACCTACAAGCATCCCAACAAGGTGCATGTGTACTACGACGATCAAAGCCAATCGATTGATCTGGAACACCTGTTGGACGGGCAACCGTTGGGCACGCACGCTTATGTCTGTGGCCCAAAAGGCATGATCGACTGGGTGCACGCGACGGCTGACGCTGCGGGGTGGCCCGACGCCCATGTGCATTCCGAGGAATTCCTGGCGCCTGCGCCCGGTGTGCCGTTCGAAGTGCGCCTGTGCAAGTCTGACAAGACCATCACTGTGGGCGAGCACGAGAGCCTTCTGGAAGCCATCGAGCGCGCCGGGGTCGAGGCACCGTTCCTGTGCCGTGGCGGGTCCTGCGGGCAATGCGAAACAGATGTTGTGCGCGCGGATGGTGACTTTGTGCACCGCGACCACTGGCTGGACGATGGCCAGCACGCCAGCGGGGACAAGATCATGCCCTGCGTCAGCCGCTTTATCGGAACATTGGAGCTTGAGCGATGACCATTCAATTCAACGACGAGACGTTCCGCGACGATTATTCGTTTCACAACTCGGACTGGGCGATCAAACGCTTTCCGTTTCCGTTCCACGAAGACAGCTACATGTATGCCGTCAACATGGAGCAGCACCGGGGCGGGCCCGAAGGGTCGGTTTACGAAAAGCGGTTCGATGTGGACGAACACTATGTGTCCGAGATGCGCGACCGGGCGATGGTGCTGGCGGATGATCCGCTGCGGTGCCAGTCGCTGCCACACATGACGCTGGCAGGCTGGGACCTGCTGGAGCTGATCATGGTGTCGAAGTCCGAAGACTATCCGGACCTGTTCGAGCTGCACCGCGATGGTGATCAATGGCGCTGGGTGAACAAGCCCCTGGGCATTGATGACACGTTTACTTTCCTTGATGACACCACCCTGCCCTATGGCCCAATGGAATACATCACACGCCAAACGCAGGGCGATTTCTGTGTGCTGGATCAGCGCGACAACAACCTGTGGATGGATGCCGGGATGGTGACAACGCAGGCGGACTGGAGCCTGGATTTCGACATCGGCATGAACTTCTTTGAATGGCACGCGCCGGTGCCGCTGGCGCATGAAAAGGGCATCTTTGTTCGGGCGCTGAAGTTCCTGCTGAACATCCAGCAGGGCGCGCCCGCGCGGCGTCTGAACTGGACAATGACGGTCAATCCGTTGCTCGACACCAGCCCCGAGAACTACCACAAGTGGGGTATTCAGAAGACGACGCTGACACCCGAGAACATTGGCGCGAAACAGCATCTGCGGGTCGAGTTGCAGACGTTCTTCCGCCTGCCCCGGTCAAACGCTCTGGTGTTTCCAATCCGCTGCTACCTGTGCAGCTTCCAGGATCTGATGGCAATGCCGAAATGGGGCCGCCGTCTGCACCGGGTTGTGCGCGATCTGCCTGTGGAACTGGCGACTTACAAAGGGTTCATCGACAACCGGCCAATGATGCTGGATTACTTGTCGCAGTTCGATGATGGGTTGCCCACTTCGCCAGGTGTTTGGCCAGATTTTGACACGGAGCCACCTCTCGAGAAGTGATTTCAGGTGTTCTGCGGGTAGCTGATAACCGATAGGTAGCGTGCGGGAAGAGTGACCAGCTTTTCCGGCCCGTGCGGTGCATCTGCATCAAAGAATAGCGTGTCACCTGGTTTGAGAGGGTAGACATCGTCGCCGTGGCGATAATCCACTTCTCCTTCAAGCATGTAGATGGTCTCGATCCCGCCGTGCTGGAAGGTCGGAAAAACATCCGATTCAGCGGTCAGCGTGATCAGATAGGGTTCGACAATGACGCCAGAGGCGTTTGCCCCGATATGGCCGAGCAAGTTGTATTGATGGTTCGCGCGTGTGCCTTCGCGGTCGATAGACACGCCTTCGCCGGACTTTGTGTGCACCGCGAGGCGGGTTTCCTCGAACCGACGGAAGAAACTGGTCAGCGGCACCGACAGCGCATTGGCCAAAAGTTGCAGTGTCGTCAGGGACGGTGAAGTATTGCCGTTCTCGATCTTCGACAGCATCCCGATCGACAAACCGGTGATCTGCGCCAGTTCGGCCACGGTGATTTCCTGCTGACGTCGAAACGATCGGACTTCCCGCCCGATGGCCACCTCCAGCACCTTTTCGCGTTCGCCGTCGCGCGTTCTATGCGGGTCTTGAGTAAGCTTGCTGACCATTTCCGCGTCATTTTTCTCTATGTTCACGCCGTCCGCTTTCTAGGCACCCAAGTGCCAGTAAACAATTCCGTTTTGCCTCTATAGTTGAGTATCATAAGCTGTTTTTTTCCCGAGAGAACACAAAAGTTGAATGACAGTGAAACAATGCAGATCGGGTTTCTGATCTTCCCGGGTTTTCCGATGGCGTGTCTGACATCCATCATCGAACCCTTGCGCGCGGCGAACGAGATTGTGGGCACTGCTGTTTTTGACTGGCACGTCATTTCCGAAACCGGAGCACCAACCACTTCAAGCGCGCGTGTCGTCTTTGAGCCCGAGGCCAAGCTAGCCGATGTGTCGGACCTAGACATCCTGTTCGTTCTGGGTGCGCCGAATAGCGTTTTTGACGCGCCGAAATCAGGCAATGCGACATTGCGCAGGCTGGATCGGCATGGCGTCGTCTTGGGAGCGATCAGCGGCGGCGTGTTCCCGTTGGTCCGTGCGGGCGTGATGGCCGGTTATCGATGTTCTGTCCATTGGTGCTATGAGGCGGCTTTTCGCAGCGCCTTTCCCGACATCGAGATGACGGATGATGTCATCAGCATGGATGGGCGCCGGTACACGGTGTCGGGTGCAGCATCTGCCTTTGATCTGGCACTGCGGTTAATCGAGAATCGGTTGGGGGCGGACGTCGCGCATGAGGTGGCCTGCTGGTTTCAGCATGCGACCATGCGCGGCGAAGGGGTGCAGCAGCGCATCCCGATGCGTCCAAGCGCGAAGCCTGATTTGCCAGATCTTGTGGCGGACGCGGTCGCCCTGTTTGCTGAGCATATAGAGCATCCGATTTCTGTCGCTGAGGTGGCGCAGGCCGTGCAAGTGACCCCGCGCCAGGTGGAACG
Source organism: Tateyamaria sp. (assembly GCF_059783535.1). NCBI lineage: Bacteria > Pseudomonadati > Pseudomonadota > Alphaproteobacteria > Rhodobacterales > Roseobacteraceae > Tateyamaria > Tateyamaria sp. Next base: position 28,637 of record NZ_JBYNDP010000003.1, read on the forward strand.
TGCTTTCAAAAGGGCGACGGGACAGAGCCCGACGCACTATTATCGCGGTATGCGGATGAAGGCGGCGCGCCAGCTGGTGCTGTATTCCAAGCAGAATATGCAAAGCATCGCGCAGGCCGTTGGCTACACCTCTGCCACACCGCTGATCGCCCATTACCGAACTGCGTTTGGTGTCAGTCCGCAAGAGGATCGCAAGCAGATCAATTCGTTCCGTGTGCAGGGCAACGTGCCGCTGCCACCGGCCTAAAGTGCCGCGGCCATTGCCGTTGTTATGGCATGGTGCAGTGACCCGGCAGATGCACGCGGGCCAAGGATGCGGACCGACTGTCCGGCTTCGGTGCATATGACGAAGCAGCCAAGGTGGTGGATCGAGGTGCGCGTGGCGTGACTTGCATCAAAGCGCGTGAGGTCGATGTTGCACATCAGTTCGAGCACGGCATTGATCCGTGGACCTGTCAGGTCAAAGCAGGCCCATGCGTCAGTCTGTTCCGTGACGGACACCGTGTCGGACAAATGGGTTTTAACCTCGGCTGCAATGTCTTCGTGCGTGTCGAAATCGGCACTGAGCATCCACTGGTCCGGTCCTGTCCACACCGCGGCGTAGTCCCTGCCGACGGCTGCGCGACCGGGTTCCGGTACTGTAGCACCCAACAAGATCTTGAGCTTTTTCGCACACGCACTTTCCTGCCCGATCCGTGCTGCGATAGAGGCAAGCGCGACATTTGGGACTTCGGTCAACGTCACGTCTGCAACGGTATCCACGCGGGGTGCCGTGCCACCGAGGGCGGTGATGGGGGTCAGATCATGCACGAACGCGTTCTCCTTCCGGGTCGACAAAATGGGCGGAGACTACTTCGACCTCGACAGTTAGATCTGTTACCGGCGAGACGAGGCGCAACGTTTCGCCGGTGCGGTTGCCGCCATCCTTGAGAAAGCCGAGCCCGATCATGCAGCCTAGCGTGGGCGAGAAGGCGGCAGAGGTGACGTAGCCCTGGTCGTGCTTTGCATCGACGGGCCCGGTGGCATTCATCAGATGGCCGCCCGCTGTGACCTTGTCGTCGGGTTTGACCGGGCGCAGGCCGACCTGCATCAGTGCGTCCGCCTCGTTCAGGCCGGGCCGTTCCGACAGTATCGACCCGATGCTGTCCTTGGTCTTGGACACCATGCGTCCCATTCCGAGATTCAGCGCGGTAGTTGTGCCGTTGAGTTCATTGCCTGCCGCGTGCCCCTTTTCGATGCGCATCACACCCAACGCTTCGGTGCCGTATGGTGTGACGTCGAACTCCTCACCCTCTGCCATCAGCTTCCGCATAAGCGCGTCGCCGTAGCGGGCGGGCACGGCGATTTCGAAAGCCAATTCGCCCGAGAAGGAGATGCGGAAGAGCCGCGCGCGCAGGCCGCCGCAAACCGTGATGTTGGCGCAGGCCATGAAAGGGAAGCCTTCATTCGAGATGTCGTGGTCGGGGTCTACGATTTTTTGCAACAGGCGGCGCGAATTGGGGCCGGCCACCGCGTATTGTGCCCAGGCTTCGGTGGTTGAGATCAGCTGCACATCCGCATCGGGCATCAGGCATTGGCGTACGAATTCCATGTGTTGATACACTTTGGCCGCGTTTGCGGTCGTGGTGGTGACGACGAACTGGTCCTCGGCAAGACGAGCGGCGGTGCCGTCGTCCATGGCGATCCCGTCCTCGCGCAGCATGAGGCCGTAGCGGGTCTTGCCCACCGCCAGCTTGGCAAAGCCGTTGCAATAGACCTTGTTCAGGAAGGTGGCTGCATCTGTGCCCTGCACGTCAATCTTGCCCAGCGTGGTGCAGTCGCACACGCCGACCGATGCGCGGGTTGCCGCGACTTCGCGGTCCACCGACTCCCGCCAGTGGGTTTCGCCGGGCAGCGGGAACCACTGGGCGCGGAGCCAGTTGCCGACCTCGACGAACACCGCGCCGCGTTCTTCCGCCCAGTAATGCGAGGGCGTCAGGCGGGTTGGGTGGAACTCCATTCCCCGCATCCGGCCTGCGAACGCACCGATGGCGGTGGGGGTGTAAGGCGGACGGAAGATGGTGGTGCCGACCTCGGGGATCGACTTGCCCGCAAGCTCGGCCATGATGGCCAGCCCGCCCATGTTCGACGTCTTGCCCTGATCGGTCGCCATGCCCAGCGTGGTATACCGCTTAAGATGCTCGACCGACCGGAAGCCTTCCTGATGGCTCAGCTTCACATCCTTGACGGTCACGTCGTTCTGCTGGTCAAGCCACGCGCGAGAGCAGCCTTCGACATACCAGAACGGCGTCTGGGTGACCGGGGCATCTTCGGCCTCGGGCACAGCGGGCGCGCGGCCTTTGAGGCCAAGCGCTTTGCGGGCGGCATCCGCGCCAGATTTGAGCGCACCGTGGGTTGAGAAGTTCCCCATGGTCGCGCCTGCCACCGCCATGCCTGGTGGAAGTGTCCCCGCAGGGACAAAGGCGGCTAAATCGTCATTCCATGCGGGGCGCCCACGTTGGTGGCAGGTCAGGTGCACGTTGGCGTTCCATCCGCCGGACACGCCCAGGGCGCCGCATTCGATGGTGCGGGTGCTGCCGTCAGCTTGCGTCACCTCGATAAAGGTGAGGCCCAGACGACCCTTGGTGTCGTTGACCTGCGCGCCCTGCAGCACCTCGTAGTCGTGGCTGCGTGGTGCGTCTGGACGGGTGTCGATCACGGCGGCGATCTTGACGCCCTTGGCATGCATGTCCTGTGCTGTGCGGTGCCCGTCGTCATTGTTGGTGAAAACGGCGACACGGCGGGCCGGTGTCGCGGCCCAACGGTTTGCATAGGCGCGCAGGGACGCAGCCAGCATGATGCCAGGTCGGTCATTGTTGTCGAACGCGATGGGCCGTTCCGTTGACCCGGCACAGAGCAAGGTCTGCTTGGCGTAGATGCGCCATAGGATCTGGCGGGGTTTGCCCTTGGGCGGTGTGGCGAGGTGGTCGCTGATCCGCTCGACGGCACCATAGATGCCGTGATCGAAAGCGCCGATCACAGTGGTTCGCGCCATCAAACGGATATTGGGCAGCGATGCCAGTTCCGCCACTACTTGCGTGGCCCAATCGGCACATGCCATGTCCGAGATGGAAAACGTCTCGGCGTTCAGACGGCCTCCCATTCGGAAATCCTCATCTGCGAGGATGACTTGCGCGCCCGCCCGCCCTGCGGTCAAGGCTGCGTTTAGCCCGGCAGGGCCCGCCCCAATGATCAGCAGATCACAGTGACGAAAGCCCTTGTCATACTCGTCCGGATCCGCCTGCATCGACAGTGACCCCAAACCTGCCGCCTTGCGGATGATCGGCTCGTACAGCTTTTCCCAGAAGGCTGCGGGCCACATAAAGGTCTTGTAGTAAAAGCCTGCCGTTAGGAAATTCGACAGCCGGTCGTTGATCGCCATGGCGTCGAAGGCAAGGCTGGGCCAACGGTTCTGCGATGTGGCTGCCAGGCCATCAAACAGCTCTGCTGTTGTAGCGCGGGTGTTGGGTTCCCGCCGCGCGCCACTGCGCAATTCGACAATCGCGTTGGGCTCTTCCGATCCGGCAGTCAGGGGGCCACGCGGCCGGTGATACTTGAACGAGCGACCCATGAGGCGGACGTTGTTGGCCAGCAGAGCCGATGCAAGCGTGTCCCCACGATGCCCAGTGTATTTTTTGCCGTCGAAGGTGAAGCTGATCGTTGTCTTGCGATCCAACTGACCGCCGGCGAGCCTGTTTTGCTGGGTCATGCCTGTGCCCCCGTCCTACGGGCCAACTCAACGGACGAAATCTCGTGCGTGGTGGTGTCGCGTGTGACGATCAAGATCGACCTGTCGCCTCCTTCATGAAACCACAACTCGCGATGCATGCCCGCTGGATTATCGCGCAAATACGCATAGTCGTGCCAGTCGTCAGCACTGGCTGTCTCCGGGTCGGGGCGGTTCATCAAGTCGGCGGCGCCAAGATAAACAAATTCTGCGCTGTCGCGCGGGCCAAGCAGGGGGTGGTTGATGATCATGTCGTGCGGCCCCTCAATGCAGGTTGGGCTGATTGCCCATCCCTTTTTCGTCGATCATGTGACCGGTGCGGAACCGGTCAAAGCGGTAGGCAGTGGCGGTCTCGTGCGGCTCGTCACGTGCCAGCAGGTGGGCAAAGGCGTAGCCGGAGGCGGGCGTGGCCTTGAACCCGCCATAACACCAGCCGCCATTGAAATAGAGTCCGTCGATATGCGTGCGGTCGATGATGGGCGAACCGTCCATGCTCATGTCCATGATCCCGCCCCACATGCGCAGCAGCCGCGCACGCCCAATCATCGGCATGATGGCCATGCCGCCCTCGCACACGTCCTCGACCACCGGCAGGTTGCCGCGTTGGGCGTAGGAGTTGTAGCCGTCGATGTCGCCGCCAAAGACCAGCCCGCCCTTGTCGGATTGGGAAACATAGAAGTGACCCGCGCCGAAGGTGATCACACCGGGTAGAACAGGTTTCAGCCCTTCGGAGACAAAGGCTTGCAGCACGTGGGATTCAATTGGCAACCGCATCCCGGCCTTGGTCATCAACCGGCTTGAGTTGCCCGCGACGGCACAACCGACCCGGCCCGCACCGATGAACCCCTTGGACGTCTCGACACCCAAGCATTTGCCATTTTCGACGCGGAAACCCGTGACCTCACAATTCTGAATGATGTCGACACCGCGGCTGTCGGCGGCGCGGGCATAGCCCCAGGCGACTGCATCATGGCGCACGGTGCCACCGCGCCTTTGCGCCAAACCACCCTTGATCGGGAAACGGGCGTCGTCGAAGTTAAGGAACGGGTACTCCTTCTTGATCTGGTCAAGGTCGAGGTATTCGGCGTCCGCCCCGTTCAAGATCATGGCGTTTCCGCGCCGGATGAACGCATCACGCTGGGCGTCCGAATGGATCAGGTTCATGATGCCGCGCTGGGACACCATGGCGTTGTAGTTCAGATCCTGTTCCAGCCCCTCCCAAAGCTTAAGAGAGAACTCATAGAACGGCTCATTTCCATCGAGCAGGTAGTTCGAGCGAATGATGGTGGTGTTGCGGCCCACGTTGCCGCCGCCAATCCAGCCTTTTTCGATCACGGCGACACGCTTCTGGTCGTAGACCGATGCGAGGTAATGGGCCGTAGCCAACCCATGACCGCCGCCACCGATGATGACAATGTCGTAATGCGCCTGCGGCTCTGGATCACGCCATGCCGGCTTCCAGCCTTTGTGGCCGGTTAGTGCCTCTTTTATCACCTTGAACCCGGAATAACGCATGGAATCGGACCCCCTGCCCCACACCTACGTCAGTTTTTTGCAAAAAATGAGTTTGAGATGCGACACGCAGCATCTGAAATCGGACATTCGCCACAGATTTACTGCTCGTACGGATATCACAAAATCATCTCAACAAGAAAAAAACTTGCTTGATAGGAAAATAATGCAAGAGTGTTGGCACCAAGAAATGGCGCATGTTCGGATTCGATTTCGAACCCTGCACAAGACAGCCATTCGTGATGATCAAGCCGCGACACAGCGGTACACCACTAGGGAGACTATCAATGAACAAGATTACAACTGCGTTGACGGCGGGCGTTTTGGCGTTTGCGCCAATGGCGCTTCTGGCCGAAGACAGCAGCGATCCGATCGTGATCCCGATCCACAACTGGTCGTCACAGATCGTGATGAGCCACGTGGTCGGCCAGATCTTTGAGTCCATGGGCAACAATGTCGAATTTGTCACAACCGACAGTCAGGCTGTGTATGAATCGGTGCGCCTCGGTGACGTAACGCTGGAGCTGGAAGTTTGGGAGGGTGCGTTTGGCGCGTCCTTCCGTGCGGCTTTGGAAAAGGGTGGTCTGCATGATGCCGGGGATCACGACGCGGTCACGCGCGAAGACTGGTGGTATCCCATGTGGACCAAGGACGCCTGCCCGGGCCTGCCAAGCTGGGAAGCGCTGAACGACTGTGCCGCGCTTTTTGCGACCGCCGAAACTGGCGACAAGGGCCGGTATCTGGATGGGCCGGTGGACTGGCTCAAGCACGGTCAGGAACGCGTTGAAGCGCTTGGCATGGACTTTGTCGTTGTGAACGCGGGTTCCGCCGCCGCCCTTTGGGCAGAGATCGGCGCCGCCGAAGCGGACAAACGCCCTGTTGTGGTGTTCAATTGGACGCCCAACTTTGCCGAAGCCGTCTGGCCCGGTGAATTTGTCGAATTCCCGACATGGGTCGACGGGTGCGACAAAGACCCCGCCGTGGGCCCGAACAAGGACGCGCTCTATGACTGCGGCAACCCTGCTGACGGCTATCTGAAAAAGGCCGCTTGGGACGGGATGAAAGACAAGTGGCCAGCGGCCTATGACGTGCTTACCAAAATCTCTTTCACCAACCCCCAGATCGCTGAAATGGCACGTCTGGTCGACGTAGAGGAGATGGAACCCGAAGAGGCAGCAGCCGAGTGGCTGGAAGCCAACCCGGACGTCTGGCAAGGCTGGACCTCGTAAGGTCTTCAGAATTTGTTGAGACCTTGCGCCCGTCCGGGGTTACACTCCGGGCGGGCGTTTTGAACACCGGCGTTCAGTCTGGTGAGGAGAGAGCATAAATGACCGCCGACACCGTGATTTCCTGCAAGAACGCGTGGAAGATCTTTGGCCCTGATCCCAAGGGATACCTGAAGTCCATGCCTGCCGGGCACAGCTTCGATGACATCCAGGCCGATGGCTACATTGCCGGGGTCAAGGATGTCTCCATCGAGGTCAACCGGGGTGAGATGCTGGTAATCATGGGCCTGTCGGGATCGGGCAAATCGACGCTGGTGCGTTGTTTCTCGCGCCTGCATGACATCACGGGCGGAACAGTGACGGTCGAAGGGCAAGACTTGATGTCCCTCTCCGAAAAAGAACTGATCGAGTTGCGTCGCAGCAAGATGGGTATGGTGTTCCAGTCTTTTGGCCTGCTGCCGCACCGGACGGTGCTGGAGAACGTGGCCTTCCCGCTTGAGATGCGCGGACAGGACAAGCACACACGCCGCGAACGGGCGCTTGAAGTTGTAAAACTGGTGGGCCTTGAAGGGCGTGAAGAATACTTCCCGCGCGAGCTTTCGGGCGGCCAACAACAGCGTGTGGGCATTGCCCGCAGCCTCGCCATCGAACCGGACATCTGGTTTCTGGACGAGCCATTCTCGGCGCTTGATCCGCTGATCCGGCGCGAGATGCAGGATGAGTTCCTGCGCTTACAGGGCATGTTGGGCAAAACCATCGTCTTCATCACCCACGATTTCGACGAGGCACTGCGCCTTGCTGATCGGATCGCCATCATGAAGGACGGCGCAGTCGAGCAATGCGACACGCCCGACCAGATCGTTCTGAACCCCGCCACCGAATATGTCCGCAAGTTCACCGAGGAGATCGACAAGGCCCGCGTGGTCCATGCCGGTGTTTTGGCACACGAAGGCACCAACGGCGAAGGTGACCCAGTGGACGCAACGGCGTCCGTTCAGGACCTTGCGCGCCTGCTGGTGCAGGACACTCGCGCGATCATCCCCGTCGCCAAAGGCGGCCAGATAATCGGCGGGATGGATCGTGCGGCGGCGTTGGAAATCCTGCTGGAGGCCAGCTGATGGCCGATATCGCAAGCGATCTGAAATCAGATACCTCCGGCGTCGCACAATGGACGCGGGGCAAGTGGGCCTCTGTATTTCTGATCGCGGCCGTTCTTTTGACCATTCTGCGCTATGGCGGGCTTTTGCCGGAAGCGCTGCATCGCATCCCTGACGCATTGATCCCGCCCTTTGCCGCATGGCTGGATGTATTTTTTAACTTTGTGAAGGACGACTTGGGCCTTTTGGCCCTTACGCGCACATTGACCGAAGGGTTGGAGTGGCTGTTGGACGCCACAGCCAATCTGATGTTCGGCAAGCGCCGATGGCCGCACATTGGCCCAATCCCTTGGACGGCAGTGGCAGGCGTCGCCGCTGTGATTGGCTACTATCTGGGCGGCTGGCGCATGGCGGTACTGGGCGCGGGCACGTTTATCTGGACGGCCCTGATCGGTCAGTGGAAAATCGCCATGGAAACCATGTCGGTGCTGATGGTCGCTGCCCCGCTCGCGTTCTTCATCGGTCTGGGCCTTGGCATCCTGGCATGGAAATACACAGCCGTGAATCGGGCCATCAAGCCGATCCTATCGGTGCTGCAGACGCTGCCCTTCTTCACTTACCTGCTGCCCGCCGTCATATTCTTCAAGGTGGGGCCCACCGCCGGGGCCGTCGCCACGACGATCTACGCCATCCCGCCCATGATCCTGATGACAACGCTTGGACTGCAAAAAGTGCCGTCCGAAGTGGTCGAGGCGGGCAACATGAGCGGCTGCACCAAGTGGCAGCTTCTGCGCCACGTGTATCTTCCATCGGCGCGGACAGAAATCCTCGTGGGTGTGAACCAGGTGATCATGTTGTGCCTGGCGATGGTGGTTCTGACCGCCTTCATCGGCATGCCCGGCTTGGGGGCCAAATTGCTGGCAATGATGGGCAGCTTCAAGTTGGGGCGCTCCTTCGAGATTGGGGTGACCATCGTGCTGCTGGCGGTGATGCTGGACCGGATGTCGAAGGCCTGGGTGGTCAAGCAACCAGAGCACTTCGAGCGTAACACGCCCTGGTGGCGCAGACATATCTACCTGCTGACGGGCATCGCCGTCTTTGTCTTCTTCTGCGTCGCTGCGCAGTTCGTGCAGGTCTTTGCCGAAATCGGACGCAAGCAGAACTTCAGCCAAGGCAAGGAGATCGATACGGCGATCAAAGCGTTCCTTGCCTTCGATCCAGTGCAGAACACCACACAATCCATCCGGTATGTGCTGAATGTCTGGATCCTGAACCCGTTCCGTGACTTTCTGCTGTCGATTCCCACACCCGCTTTCATCCTGCTGGTGGTGGCCTTTGCGCTGTCTCTTGGAGGCAAACGTCCCGCTATCTACGCGGCGATTTTCTTTGGCCTTGTCGCACTTTCCGGGTGGTGGGACCGGTCGGTGATCACGCTCTATTCTGTTATTTCAGCCGTCATGCTGGCGTTGTTGATCGGTGTGCCGCTAGGCATTGCCGCCTCCCGCTCCGAAAAATGGTCGCGCCGGGTTCTGCTGGCCTGCGACACGGCGCAGACCTTTCCCAGTTTCATCTACCTGATCCCGGCCATCATGCTGTTCGGCATCACGGCAACATCGGTTGTGATGTCGATCCTGATCTTTGCGATGGTGCCACTGACCCGCTACACGATTGAAGGGTTGCGAACGGTGCCGTCAGAGATGACGGAAGCCGCCGACATGTCAGGTGCCACACGTATGCAGAAGCTGCTGAAAGTGCAGTTACCTTTGGCGTTGCCGACGATGGCAGTGGGGTTCAACCAAGCCATCATGTTTGCGTTTTTCATGGTCATTATCGCAGCCTTTATCGGCACGCAGGATTTGGGCCAGGAATTGCAACGCACTCTGGCAGGCACGGATCTGGGCAAGAACTTTGTTCTGGGGATTTGCGTGTCGCTCATGGCGCTGACATTTGATCTTACGATCATGAAATGGGCGACGGATCGAAAGAAGGCTCTTGGATTGCCTGACTGAGACAGATCAATCGGAACAGATGGATCTGGTTGGGATATGGATTTTGGCCGGCACCTCGTTTTTTAGAGATGTGAGTGCTCATACTCTCCAGTCCAGATTTGAAAGTGTCTGAGTGCCAACTGGACTTCAATGGCCAAAGCTAACCGTTCGCTTTTAGTATTCGGACCCAAGCGCGACGCGCAAAGCGACTGTGTGCTTACTATGAGGTGGATAAAATCGCGTTCCAAAGCCATCGAGCCAAGCATTCATCTGGACAAGTTAAATGGCAACTTTCTTCTCAACTCAGTCATATTCCCAATTCTGCTGAGCGCCCCCTGTACGGCAGGAAGCGGACGTTCAAATTACCGACTTGTCCAGTTTTTCTAGCAATAGCTCCAGCTTTGTGTCCAAGTCCTTGCCCTTACCGGCATTGCGGATCAGTTCACGCTGACGCGCAAGAGGAATTTGTCCATAGCTGGAAAGTGTGGTGACGACACTTTCGTGACCGAGATTTTGGCTAAAGGCCTTGAACTCTTCAGGTGTTCTGCATGTGAGATATGCGTACTCGACTACAGTGTTTCGCACCCGATGTGGGGTGAAGTAGGGCAAGCCAGCACCGAGAAATGCACGCTTGAAAATCTCTCGCACTGGTCGGGAACCGGACCAAACTTGAGCTTTGATGCCGTCTACTATCGGACCCTTCTGAGGATGAATCCGCTGCCTGGATTGTGGAAACAGCGGATCGTCGGGATTCCACCCACGATCGTCACGCAAGTACGACACCCATGAAAGAAATGCCTCTTCGACGTCAGTACCGAGGGGCAAAAACACCGACTCGATCAGCTTGCTGTTTTTGGTGCGCACAGCATTGGGATCTTGAACGATCATCAAACGGTCTACATCCACATGCCGCAACAAAAGCGAAGCCGCAGCGTTGTCGCGAATGCCTGTTAGCATCAATAGGGCAAAGACGGCACGATCCCTTTTGTTCAAAATCGTCTCGGAGGGCATGGTGGCCAACACGCGCTTCAACTGATCCATTGTCGGTGATGGTTTATTAGGCGAAGAAGTTGCCGCTCGAATGTCTTTTCCCGAGAGGTTGAAATACGCGATCGCGTTCGCGTCGATCTTAGACTTGAAACCGGGCTGCACCGAAAGCCACCGGAAGAATCGTTGCACCGCTTTCAACGTCGAAAGAACAGTCGAGTTTCCGAGGCGCTTTCCTTCGTCGATCGGAGCGCTCAATGCCACCCTGAAGCCCTTTGCTTGATCGCGATTGAAACTACCAAACTTCTTGAAGCCAGTGTATTCTTCGAAGCGTAGGATTGCTTTTTCGACCCCACGCACGGTGGCTTCGGACTTTTGATCGGCTTCGCGCAGAAACTCTGTGTAGTCGCGCTTTATCCGTTCATTTTCCGCGTTGAATTTGACCATTTTCGTCTTGCTCCTCAAAGTCACTATCCAAGAGGGGAATGCTACTCTCCTTTAGACAGCGAAATTCCATTTTAAAGGTTCGCGGGAATGGCTATTCGCTTCTCAAAACTGACACGTCCTGCCATCCGCAGTCTGAAGTCAGGGTCCTCCATAACAGAACATGGGATAACCTTCCGCCGCGATTCCAACGGCGATGGAGTTTTTTCGGTCAACGTCATGGTGGACCGTAGGCGCATTCATCGCGTGATTGGTCGGGAGTCCGAAGGCGTGACGAGGAAACAGGCAGAAGATTTCATTGCCCAAGTCCGCACCGATGCACGCCGTCAGCGCCTTGAGTTGCCTGAAGGGCGCAAGACGCCACTGAGCTTCGTAGAAGCCGCAAACCGTTACGTTCAAAGACTTCGGGAAAGTGACGGAAAAAACATCGCCACTAAAGAGCGCCAGTTAAGGCAGCACTTGGGCCCATTTCTTGCTGCGAAGCCTCTGAGTGCCATCGAATCCTTCGACATCGAACGCTACAAAAAGGGTCGCTGCTCTGAGGGTGCAGCAAAAGCGACCGTGAATCGGGAACTGGCCACGCTTTCCCATCTGCTGAACAGGGCAGTCGAGTGGAAATGGATCAAGAGCAAGTCGGTCAAGATTAGTCGCTTCAAGGAAGACAACCAGCGGATCGTTTACCTAACGGATGATCAGTGCGTTGCTCTGCTGGATGGGGCAGCATCGGATCACAACGAAAATGTACATGCCTTCGTAATGGTCGGTCTCCACACAGGGATGCGCCACGCGGAGATTCTCGCGATCCGTCGCGAAGACGTCGACGTCAAGAAGCGAGTGATATGGGTTCCTCAGGCCAAAGCAGGATCTCGCGAGCAACCCATCACACGCGAACTGGCCGAGTATCTTGAAAGACGCATGGATATGTTGCCGCTCGGTTGTGAGTGGTTGTTTCCCTCTCCAGGAAGCGCCACCGGCCACGTCCACACGATCCGTAAGGCCTTTCGTCGCTCTGCTGAACGCGCTGAACTTGATCCTGACCAGATCACTCCTCACACCCTTCGCCATACGGCGGTGACGCATCTGGTTCAGGCGGGTGTAGACCTACCCACAGTCCAGCGAATTTCTGGTCACAAGACGTTGTCAATGGTTGCGCGCTATGCGCATCAAAGCGGGTCGCACATCGAAGCAGCAATGGATCGGCTGGAAGGGCGGGTCAACGGCACTCTGCAAAGCAATGTCCGCAAGCTAAAGTCGAAAAGTTCGGTTTGATTACACATGAATTACACATGCATTTGACCGCACCCAACATGAAATCTCTTAAGTCATTGATTTGAATGGTGCCCGGGGGCGGAATCGAACCACCGACACGAGGATTTTCAATCCACTGCTCTACCCCTGAGCTACCCGGGCACGGGTGAAGCCTGACGCTTCGGGTGGGCGCGTGATAAGCGTATCGTCAGGTACTGTCCATAGCAAAATCACACCAATTGCTTAGTGTGGCAAAGGACCATCTTCATCCGTGACATCGCCGTCTTCTTCACGCTGGGATGGAACAGAATAGGCGCCGTTCATCCATCGCGCCAAGTCGATGTCAGCGCAGCGGCGCGAACAGAACGGGCGATATTCTTGCACCATGTCTTCGCTGCAGATGGGACAGGTCAAGACAGCACCTCGGCGAGTGGCAAGCGTGCGCGCTTGCGTTGCAATTCGAAATGGCCAAGCGGGGTCCAGCCAGCCATCACCGTATCCACGTCATCCTTGCGCAAGGCTGCGCGCAACACCGCTTCAAACGTCTTGCGTTCCTTTTTCGGCATAGGTGCGAGATCGATTGTGATCTGCCCACCCAAACCGCGCACACGCAGGGCAGACGGCAATAGGCGCGCGCAGGCCAAGTTGGCCTTCAACCCCGCGGCAAATGAACCATCGGCGCCGGTATTCACATCCACGGCAACAAGCGCCCGTGTCGATTCGACAAACATGCTGGCATCTGCACCCAAACCCACGCGTGCCACCCTCGCTCCGTCCAGCGCATCCAGAATGCCATGGTCTTTGAAGCATCCCGGTTCTGTCACAACCGCTGCCGGATCGGTCCAGTCCCGCCACGCCAGGACATGGGGCCCATCGCCTTCGGTCAGAGCCTCGGGACCCTCACCCTGATCCCCCATCACCGTTTCTGCCAGATCGCGCATTGCGGCAATGTCATCCGACACCGCCTCGGCATCTGCGCCAGCGGCCGCCGACCTCAGGATCAGACCCATCTGACTTCCGTCCATCCCCTCATGTGCAAGCGCCATCAGTTCATCGCGAATGTCATCATCTTTAATGCTGCGGGACAGGTTGAGACCGGGAGCATCTGGAGTGACAATCGCATAGCGGCTTTTGAACAGAACCTTGTGGCTGACGGGGATGGCCTTGCCCGGCTCGGCGTAGCCAGTGACCTGCACCAAAAGCGTCTCGCCTTGCCCGATCCCTTTGACGCCGCGCAAGTACGCCGCCCCATCCGGGGTCTTCAGGAAAAGGCCCCCCTGCCCTTTGACAGGTCTGTCCGTGACTGCACGGTAGACGGTGCCTGGACGCGGAGCATCGGAGTCGATCAGCAGATCATCCAGATGTCCGTCCACGAGAAGTGCTGCCGCCTCGCGGCCATTCAGATGGTCCAAACAAATCTGGCGACCCTTCATGCCCAAACCTTCATGCCTGCGGCCTGCAAAAGCCCCGCGGTCTCGGACAAGGGCAACCCGACAATGGCGGAAAACGAGCCTGAAATCCAAGGGATCAAAGCACCGGCTGGACCCTGTATGCCATAGCCCCCTGCCTTACCCTGCCAATCGTTCATCGCCAGATAGCCGGTGATTTCATCTGCGGACAGGGCTTTCATGCGTACCGTGCTGACAACATCGCGTTCCCAGAGACTGTCACCCTTTTTCACCGCGACTGCTGTGATAACCCGGTGGCGCCGCCCCGACATCTGGCTCAGGAATGCGCGCGCTTCGGCTTCGTCTTCGGGCTTGCCCAGAATGCGACGCCCCAGTGCAACGGTTGTGTCAGCGCACAGGACGACATCGTCGGCACCCGCGACCACTGCGTTCACCTTCTCGCGAGCCATCCGCGCGCAGTAGGGGCGCGGCAGTTCACCTTTTCGGGGCGTTTCATCAATATCAGGTGGGCGCACATCATCAGGCGCAACATCAATTTGCCCGAGCAGCTCAAGCCGCCTCGGGCTTCCGGATCCCAGAATAAACGCCACGAAAGGAGTTTATTTGAAGCGGTAGTTGATCCGACCTTTGGTCAGATCATAGGGGGTCATTTCGACCTGCACCTTGTCGCCTGCCAGAACGCGGATGCGGTTCTTGCGCATTTTTCCTGCCGTATGTGCGATGATCTCATGGCCATTCTCAAGCTCGACCCGAAACGTCGCATTGGGCAGGAGTTCCTTCACGACACCGGGAAATTCGAGCGTATCTTCCTTGGCCATGGTCTCTCCTTCATTGCATTGCCCGCCAATGTGCGGACGCGCCACTAAATGCGCCTCTACGGCCCATAATTCAAGGGCTAATCAGGCGAGTGTCACGACTGTGACAGGATCGGCACGACCACTTTGCGCCATCCAGTCCCGGCGGTTCAGGACCGTGCCATTTGCCCGTACCTCGGCTATGTGGGCCAGATCAATTTCGCCATAGACCCATCCCGGCGCGTTCAGCGTACCCATTGCAATCACGCCAGTGTCAGGAAAACCCCGATCTGGCGGCCCGAAAATGCCGCCCGCCCCTGTCGAGATATCGACGGCCTCGGACCAGGATGCTTCCCCAACAACGGACGACATCACAGTAACACATTGATTTTCCAAGGCGCGCGCCTGCGCACCGATCCGAACGCGGGAATAGCCCGACACCGCTTCGGTCACAGACGGCACCAAAATGATATCGGCATCGGCCAGAGCCCGCCCCAGAAGTGGAAACTCGCTGTCGTAGCATATCAGGATGCCAATCCGCCCCAGCGCAGTATCAAACAGTTGCAGGGGATCGCCTGGCACGACATTCCATGTTTCCGCCTCGAACCGGGTCATAATCTGTTTGTCTTGCACACCAACCCCACCACTGGGAGCAAACAAGCGCGCACGGTTCACAGGGCGGGCGATGTCATCGTGTCGAGCGGGACCGGAGGCGGCAAGGATATGCACACCGAATTGGGCAGAAAGGTGTGCATGTAACGCATCCGCATCGGGCAACCGATCCGCCACGGCGAAAAGGGAAGCCTCCAGATCGCGCGCAATGTCCAGCCCTGCAAGCGTGGCCAACTCCATCGCGCCATATTCTGGGAAGACCAGCAAATCCGCACCAGCTTCCGCCGCTTCAGAGACCCATGCCGTCAACTTGTCCTCGTAGGCCGCCCAATCGGGCAGTACATCAAGAGGATACGAGGCTGTTGCAATCTTCATACCCTTTTGTGCCTCACTCTGATCGCTTGACGCAAGACGCGGCATGTCTTTCGAAAAACCAAAAGCAATGTGACATGATGGCTGATTTTTCTTGACCAGTC
Source organism: Tateyamaria sp. (assembly GCF_059783535.1). NCBI lineage: Bacteria > Pseudomonadati > Pseudomonadota > Alphaproteobacteria > Rhodobacterales > Roseobacteraceae > Tateyamaria > Tateyamaria sp. The sequence goes on from NZ_JBYNDP010000003.1 coordinate 44,196, forward strand.
CGCACCTGAACATTCAAAGAATACAAAACTGTGTAAAGGTATCCCATGTTAAGCAAGGGTGTCACCCTGCGTGGCCTTGAAGTGTTCGAGGCGCTCGCCGCAACCGGTTCAGTTGCCCAAGCCGCGTCAGTGACCGGCCTCAGCCAACCTGCCGTCAGTCAGCAATTGCGGAACCTCGAAACGGCGTTGGCCACTGATTTGGTCGATCACGGAAAACGCCCCATGCGGCTGACCCCTGCCGGCACCAGCTTTCTGGCACGGGCCGAGGCCGCTTTGTCGCAACTGCGTCTTGCGCAATCCGAATTGACGGTAATGGACCTGGCGCATTTGTCGGCCCTTTCCATCGGGGTCATCGATGACTTTGAGAACGACCTGACCCCAAGGCTGGTGACGATCCTGGCTGACAGCCTGACGCGCTGCAAATTCACACTTGCGACCGCCCCCAGCCACGAGATCCTGCAAGCGATTGCCGACAAAAGCCTGCACATCGCAATCTCGGCCAGTGATGGCACGATGCGCGATGGCGTTCTGGAATACCCGCTGGCGCGTGATCCGTTCATTCTGGTCGCCCCGCGCGGTGTGGTTCGCGATGGCGATCCCATGTCCATCCTGCCCGACCTGCCATTTCTCCGTTACGAGCGGGAACAATTGATCTCGCGCCAGATCGAGGCGCACCTGGCACGTCAAAAGCTAGATTTCGCGGACCGCTTCGAGATCGGTAGTCACTTGGCATTGATGGCAATGGTGGCACGACGCATCGGGTGGTCCGTGACCACACCGCTGGGGTATATGAGGGCCGGGCGTTTCCATGATCAGGTCGATGCCTTCCCGCTGCCCTTCAAGCCGTTCTCACGCACCATATCGCTCTATGCCAGTGCGGATTGGGCAGGTGAGGTTCCAACCGATGTCGCCAACACGATGCGGCGTCTGATCAAAACGCATATGATGGATCCGGCCCTGATACAGTTGCCGTGGCTCGCCGGTGAGCTGCGTTTGCTCGATGGTTGAGCGCTTGCCCTTTTTGCCTGATCACGTCCACATGTGTCCCCAGCAATGAGGAGATGCACCATGACCGCCCCTTCTATCGTGATCCTCACGGGCGCCGGTATTTCGGCCGAAAGCGGTCTTGGGACATTTCGGGACGAAGGTGGCCTGTGGGCGCAACATCGGATCGAAGATGTCGCAACCCCAGAAGGTTTCGCGCGCAATCCGCAGCTTGTTGTCGATTTCTACAATGCGCGCCGTGCGCAAGCGGCCGAAGCCAACCCAAATGCAGCCCACGCAGCCCTGGCGCGCCTGCAAGCCGAACATTCCGGTTCCGTCACCTTGGTGACGCAGAACGTCGACGATCTGCATGAGAAGGGTGGCAGCACAGATGTGATCCACATGCACGGCGCATTGAATTCCGCCCTGTGCGCGATGTGTGAACATCGCTGGCCCGCGCCGCTTGCAATGTCGGTACGGCAGGAATGCCCTAGCTGCGCAGGACCGACGGCCCGGCCAGACATCGTCTGGTTTGGCGAAATACCCTATCATATGGAACGGATTGAACTTGCTTTGGCAAATGCGGACGTGTTTGTCGCCATTGGCACGTCGGGCAACGTCTATCCGGCAGCCGGGTTCGTTCAGATGGCCCGACATGTCGGCGCAGAAACGATTGAGATGAACCTGGAACCAGGCGAGAATGTCGGCCTGTTCGATGACGTTCGCGCAGGCAAAGCATCAGAAACGGTACAAAACTGGGTGGCCGAAGTTTTGGCGGGATAAGGCGGATCGAGATCCGCCTTACGACGCTTCCAGCCGTGCCCCATCTCGAATTCAAACGGGTGGAGCAAATGTAAGGCGGATCTTGATCCGCCAGCCTTCAGTGCGAGTGGTCGCCGTGCGCGCCGGCTTCGGGCTTGCGCGCATTGTCGACAGGTATCGTTACCGCCACATCGCCAGCTTTCTCGAATGTCAGGGTCACTTCGATGGTGGCATCCTGCTCCAATGGGCCGGTCAGCCCCATCAGCATGACGTGGTCGCCGCCCCGCACCATGTGGTGCGTGCCACCTGCGGGGAGTGGAATACCACCCTCGATTTCAGTCATCTGCATCACGCCATCACTCACCTCAATATGAGTGTGCAATTCAACGCGGGCAGCTGCATCCGTGCTGGCGGAAATCAGGGTGTCGTCTTGCCCTGTCTCATTGCGGATCATCATGAAGGCCGCACCCGATTTTGCAGCTGGGCTGGCCGCCCGGGCATATGGATCCATAACCATGATGCCGTCAGCAAATGCAGGAACAGTAAGAAGCGTCGCCGCGATAGCGGCAACAAGGGTAGTACGAAGGGACATTGGGTCCTCCTTGAGTTAAGTCATCTGTTGTTGGGAAGTCCGGAACAGATCGACAGGAGGGGCCCGCGCAGATGCCCGAAGCTGGCACGAAACGGAATGCTGCTCCACAGGCGGAACAGCCCGCAGCACCGTGGCGTTGTCCAGCCATTTTGAAATGGTGTTGAAAGGCACCACAACCGCAAACAAGTGCAACGCGCAGTCGGGGCACAGGTGCGGGGCAGTTGTGGGCTGTCCGTCCGCATCGATAAAGACGACGGCCACCGTGGTCCCCGAGCAGATCACCATTTGATCGACGGCTTGCGGCCCACCACGTGCCACCGCCGCGCTGTGGCTTGTCGCCATCAGCACAAAGCTCAGGACTATGGACACAAAGGCGCGATTCATGTCGCACACTTAGAGAGACTCAGGGCACATCACAACTGCGGCACAATTGCCGCTTGCCCGCCTCTGTGAATGGGCACGGCCATCATGCAACAAGAAAACCCCGCCTTCTTGCGAAAGCGGGGTTACAAGCTGAAAGGCTTTGAAATCAGGCGGCGGCGGCTTGTGCCTTCGCGATCTCTTTCTTGACCTTCAGGGCGCGGTCCGACAGCTCAACGTCCTTGGCTTTCGCCAGATACGCGTCCAGACCACCACGGTGGTCCACCGACCGCAGCGCCGCTGCCGAGATGCGCAGCTTTACGCCGCGGCCCAGCGTCTCGGACTGAAGGGTTACGTCATTCAGGTTCGGCAGGAAGCGCCGACGTGTTTTGTTGTTGGCGTGGCTGACATTGTTGCCAGTCATCGGGCCTTTTCCGGTCAATTCGCATACGCGCGACATCGGCTTGTCCTCTTTCGTCCGGCAAGGGACGCGCCCTCGCAAATATCAAAATGGCGCCGCAATGGCAGCGCCTGAAACTTGGTCAGCGGCTACTATGCCCCTGACCGAGATTCGTCAACCCCCAGACCCATCAAGGGCAGCCGCCTTCGCGCTTGCAGCCTTGGAAAGTTTGGCTCGCTTGCGCTGCTTTGCAAGTTCAGCGAGTTTTGTCCAGTAAATCGCGGAATGCCGACGGCCATTTCGGTGCAGCGCAGTGACGGCGCAAGATGAGACGGGCGGGTCAAACAACATGCGTTGCAAGGCCGGAAACTGCCCCGCCTCGCGCAACACACGACTGGCTGGATGACCGGAGCACGCCGTCCGCGCCAACCCGATCCGTGGGAACAGGGCTTGGATCATCCGGGCATTGCGCATGTCCAGCCTGCGAAACGGATCCACAATCAATGTCCCTGCCAATTGACGCCGCCCATGCACACCCAAATCCCCTTTCGCAAAGTCGAAATCACGGGAAGACGCGCGAAAACGCTTGTCGAACGGCACCACGTCCGGGTGGATCGACACTTGCGGCGACACAAGGATCACGTGGCGCGGTCAAGACACCGCGACAGCCGCAACGCGGCGTATCCCCCCATTGAAAACCCCATAGCACCCGGCGACCATACCCGCGCAGTGCGTCCGCCAAGCAGTGTTCAAGTGCTGCGGTCTCGTCATTGACAAACCAGTCGTTGAACCGCGACTGAATGTGCAGATGCGCGTGGTCTTGCGCGATGAAACTGCGTACCGGATTGGGCCGGCTGAACACCCCATCAACTGATACGCGTTGGCGGAAACTGACGAACAAGCGCCGCCCCGACGGATTGAAAAGGTCGGCCCGCAGCAGATCGCCGTCAAAAACGCGTTCGGGGTCAGCCATCCAGATGTTCAGTAAGGAACATTTGTGCAGCGGCCGATGGGCTGCGCGTCCCCGCCTCAACCTCGGCCGCCAGTTTGCCAAGCGCGGCCCGTGCCGTGGGCCTGTCCAGCCGAGCGAGCAAGCCTGCGCGCACATCGTCTTCGAACCAGTACCGCGCTTGCGCAGCACGTGTTGCGGCAAAGAAGCCTGCCTGCTTTCGCCAATCAATCAGCGCCTGCATGTCGGTCCAAGCAGCTTCCAGACCTTCTCCGGTCATTGCCGACACCATCATTGCCTTGGGAAATCCATCCGGGTCCTGGGGACGCTTGCGCAACAAGCGCAACGCGCCAGCATAGTCGGCACAGGTACGTGTCGCGGCGGGTTTCAGATCGCCATCCGACTTGTTGACCAGGATCATGTCGGCCATCTCCATGATCCCGCGCTTCACCCCTTGCAACTCATCACCGCCCGCCGGGGCCAACAGCAACAGAAACAGGTCGGACATCTGCGCCACAACCGTTTCGGACTGTCCGACACCAACCGTTTCGATCAGTACGACGTCGAACCCGGCACCTTCACACAAGGCGACCGCTTCGCGCGTCCGGCGGGCCACACCGCCCAGATGAGTCTGGCTCGGTGATGGGCGAATGAAAGCAGCTGGCTCGCGGCTCAACCGGTCCATGCGCGTCTTGTCGCCCAGGATCGACCCGCCGGACCGAGCAGAGGACGGATCAACGGCCAGAACCGCAACGCGCAACCCGGCCTGCACAAGCGTCATTCCAAACGCCTCGATAAAGGTTGATTTGCCGACGCCCGGTGTGCCTGACAATCCGATCCGCAGCGCCTGCTGATCTCGCGGCAATGCCGCCAAGACCTCGGCCGCCTGCACCCGATGATCGGCCCGTCCGCTTTCCACCAGCGTGATGCCGCGTGCCAGCGCCCGGCGCTCACCAGCTGCAATCCGTTCAGCAAGATCCTTAGTGTCCATGGCCGCTTTTCTGCGGGGGCATGTCCAGAATGTCCAGTGTTGGCGGGCCATGACGGTTGCGCCATAAGGCGACGTATGACCCGGTTGCCTATTGATGACATTCTACCTGATCTGTTGGACACACTGCGCCAGCACGGGCGCGCTGTGCTTCAGGCTCCGCCGGGTGCGGGCAAAACCACGAGGGTGCCCTTGGCCATACTTGATGATGGGTTGACCGACGGGCGCATTCTCATGCTGGAACCCCGTCGCTTGGCCGCACGTACGGCCGCAGACCGAATGGCTAAAACGCTTGGAGAACAGACCGGGCAAACTGTCGGATATCGCATCCGCGGCGACAGCACTGTTGGCTCTGCCACGCGCATCGAAGTGGTGACCGAGGGGATCCTGACAAGGATGCTGCAGGACGCGCCGGACCTGCCTGGCGTGGGCGCGGTGATCTTTGACGAATTCCACGAACGGTCCTTGAACGCCGATCTGGGTCTTGCCCTGTGCCTGGAAGTGGCCGAAGCTCTGCGCGATGATCTGATCCTGCTGGCCATGTCCGCCACGCTGGACGCTGCACCAGTGGCCGACGTGATGCAGGCACCGATCCTAACGTCTGAAGGCAAGAGCTATGATGTTGCGGCGCGTTGGCTGGACCGTCCGCCAGCAAAAACGACCCGCTTCGAAAACGCGATGGCGGACTTGATCCGTGAGGCATACCAAAACGAACCCGGTGGCCTGCTGGCTTTTCTGCCGGGAGAAGGAGAAATCCGGCGTACCGCGGCGCTCCTGTCCGATCTGCCCAATGTGCAGCCGCTTTTCGGCGCCATGGACTTCAAAGCACAGCGCGCCGCCATTTCCCCGTCTGACCAACGCAAGATCGTGCTGGCCACAGCAATTGCGGAAACCTCGCTCACCATTCCGGACATCCGCATCGTTGTTGATGGCGGCCGTGCCCGTCGCGCGCAATTCGATCCGTCATCGGGCATGTCACGCCTGATCACTGAAAAAGTAACGCGGGCCGAAGCCACCCAACGTGCTGGCCGCGCTGGCCGCGTTGCCCCCGGTGTCGCCTACAGGCTTTGGACCAAGGGGGAGGATGGCGCCCTTGCCGCCTTCCCGCCGCCCGAAATCAGCGCAGGCGATCTGGCCAGCTTTGCGCTTGAACTTGCCATCTGGGGCGGAGGCGAGAATGACCTGCGATTTGTCACCCCGCCCCATGAGGGGCGCTTGGCCGAGGCGCGTGCCGTCCTGCAAATGCTGGGTGCTCTCGACGCTCAAAACCGGATCACCGACCATGGGCGACTGCTTGCTCAGCAACCCTTGCACCCCAGGCTGGCCCATATGCTGGTGACGGCTGGCAAACAGGCGGCACCGCTGGCTGCCTTGCTGAGTGATCGTGATCCGCTGCGTGGGCGCGGTACAGACCTTGGACTAAGGCTACGCGCGCTCAAGAACCCCGGTGACTTTGGTGAAAGTGTTCATCGCGGGGCCATCGCCCGGATCAAGGACGAGGCAAAAAGGCTGGCCGCAAAGCAGAATGAAGCTGCACCGCTTTCGGCGGCGGCAATGGCCAGTCTTGCATATCCGGACCGCATCGGGTTGAGGCGTTCCGGTGACCAACCGCGCTATGTCCTGTCTGGCGGCAAGGGCGCCGTCATGCCCGAAGGTGATGGCCTAGCCGGTCAGAAATTGATCGTGGCGACGGATCTGGACGGCAACCCGCGCGAAGCGCGGGTCAGGCAAGCGGCGGCTTTGACACTGTCCGAGTTGGAAGCCCTTTTCGCAGATCAAATCCGGTGGAACGACATCTGCGTGTGGTCCAAACGGGACGGCGGAGTTCAGGCCCGCACGCAACGTCAGTTTGGCGCACTGACCCTCGAAGACAAACAATGGCACGCGGCACCGGATGAGGCCGTGGCAATGGCGATGATGGACGGTATTCGTCAGATCGGTCTTCGCCCATCCAAAGGAGCGAAACGGCTGATGGCGCGTGCGCGTCTGATGGGAAGCGAATTTCCTGATTTGGGAGAAGAAGCACTGCTCGGCTCCCTCGACACATGGTTGCTTCCGCACCTTGCGGGGATCCGCACAGCGTCGGACTGGAAAGCCTTCGATATCTTGCCCCCATTGCAGGCGCATTTGGGGTGGGACATGCTGCAAAGACTTGACCGCGCAGTGCCCGGGCATTTTGAAACACCCCTCGGCCGGCGTATTCCCATCGATTATGATGAAGAGGTGCCGGGCATCTCTGTGCGCCTGCAAGAAATGTTCGGTGTAACCCGACACCCGATGGTGGGGACTGTGCCGCTACAAGTCACCCTGCTGTCCCCTGCCCAGCGCCCCGTGCAGGTGACGTCGGACCTGCCCGGATTCTGGGCGACTTCCTATGCCGATGTGCGCAAGGACATGCGAGGGCAGTATCCGAAACACCCCTGGCCCGAAGACCCAACGCAAGCAGACCCCACACTTAGAGCAAAGCCAAGGCGCTGAGCACTTCCGTAGCTACAACCGAATATCGGTCGGAGTTAGCCCGGGTGGCCCCTTGCCAGCCGCTTCCGCCTCACGGATCAGTGTACGCATCCGAGCATTCAGCGGAGCTTGCCGCCCATACCGTTCGGCAAGTGCAATGATGGCACCCTGCAAAGCGTCGATTTCGGTGCGGCGCCCCTGTTTCAAATCATCCCACATGGACGAGCGGGCCTGAGCGTCGATGGTGAGCATCTGCGCTGCAATCCGGCGAAACAGTGGCGTGGGCAGACGTAGGATATGAGGGATCAGGCCGGGTGGTGCAGCGGTTGTCTTGGCGGGTTTGATCCCAGCGGCAGACAATATGCGCAGTGCTTCGGCCATTTGATCCGCCATCAGGTGGCGCCACGCGCGATCCTGCAACTGTGTCAACAGCGGCAGGTCAGACAGCGCGTTGATTGCATTGCCCAGATTGATCAGCAGCTTACCCCACTGCACCGCTTCAATGTTTTCGACCTGCTGCCACGCAAGGGTGGGCGTATCAAATGCGGGCAAGGGCCCGGCTTCGACCAAAATGTCACCGGACGTCGCCCGGTGGTAGTGCGCAGCCCCTTTAGGCACGACATTGAACGGGACCATCGCGGCGCGAACATCGGCACCCGGTACTGCGCCGCGCAAGATGGAGGCATTGTCGACCCCGTTCTGCAAGCTGACAATCTGTGCCGAAGGCGCATGTGCTGCGATGTCTCGTGCCATGGTGGCCGTATCGCCTGACTTTGTGCAAACAAGGATCACGTCCGCACCGGCGAATGCGGCTTCGGCCGTTTCGACCATCTGCGGCTTGGGCAGGTGCACATCATTCCCAGCATAGTCCGTCATGCGCAGGCCACGCTGCGCACAGGCTTGGGCGATCCGCGGCCGCGCCAGAAAACAAACGTCATGACCAGCCGCCGCCAGCAAGCCACCAAAATAGCAGCCAATACTGCCCGCGCCCGCGACTGCTATGCGTGCGCCCGCCATAAGATCAGACCCCAAGACACCAGCGCATGATGGCCTTTTGGGCATGTAGACGGTTCTCAGCCTCGTCAAAAATGACCGAATGCGGGCCATCCATCACTTCCGACGTCGCCTCGTCATCACGGTGAGCAGGCAGACAGTGCATAAAAAGGCTGTCCTGTTTGGCCTGTGCCATGAGGTCTTCGTTCACCTGGTAGCCGCGCAGTTGGTTGTGGCGCCGCTCGCGCGCGGATTGTGGATCGTGCATGCTGACCCATGTATCCGTGACAACGAGATCGGCATCTTTTACCGCGGCATGGGGATCGCGCTCGATCGTATAAAGACCGTCCAGTGCGCGTTCCGGATCCAAGGGTTCCGGCCCTGTAAAGGTCAGATCAAACTCGAACTGCTTGGCCGCGTGGGCAAAACTGGCGAAGACGTTGTTGCCATCGCCAGACCACACAACCTTCTTGCCCTTTATGGGACCGCGATGCTCTTCGAAGGTCATAACGTCCGCCATGATCTGGCAGGGGTGAGTGCGGTTAGTTAGCCCATTGATGACAGGAACGCTGGCATACTCCGCCATCTCAAGCAGTGTGGCCTCTTCAAAGGTGCGGATCATGATCAGATCCACATAGCGGCTCAGCACTCGCGCAGTGTCGGCAATGGTCTCTCCGTGGCCAAGCTGCATGTCACTCCCGGACAGCACCATGGTCTGCCCACCCATTTGGCGCACACCAACGTCAAAGGACACGCGCGTCCGGGTCGAGGGCTTTTCAAAGATCAGGGCGACCATATGGCCTGCCAATGGCTGATCGTCGTCCTGGGTGCCTTTGGGGCGCCCGGCACGCGCCGTTTTCATGGCTTGGGCATTGTCGATGATGTGCCGAAGATCTGCTTGGCTGGTGGTGTGGATGTCCAGGAAATGGGTCATGTCGTTGTCTCTTGGATCGAAGGGCTGAGAGCCAAAGGCCCCCAACCCTCGAGGTTTATTCAATTAAGGAAAGTTCAGGCCGCGACCTTTTGCGCTGCAGCATCAAGGCGTTCAACAGCCGTGGCGAGTTCCTCATCCGATATGGTCAAGGGCGGCAGAAGGCGGATGGTGTTGTCTGCTGCAGGCACTGTAATGACCTCTTTGTCATAACCGGCAGCAACGACATCCCCGCACGGAACCTTACATTTGATGCCGAGCATGAGCCCTGATCCACGCACCAGCTCGAACACATCGGGATGGGCCGCGACCAAGCCTTCGAGTTTTTGGCGCAGAAGTCCCGCTTTGCGATTCACATCATCCAGAAATTTGGGATCCGCAACGATGTCCAACACAGCGCACCCCACGGCACATCCCAGTGGGTTCCCGCCATAGGTTGATCCGTGTGTTCCGGCTGTCATGCCGCTGGCTGCGTCTTCGGTGGCGAGCACGGCCCCAAGCGGAAATCCTCCGCCGATGCCTTTGGCCACCATCATGATGTCAGGCTCAATTCCCGCCCATTCATGGGCAAAGAGTTTGCCGGTGCGCCCCACACCGCATTGGACCTCGTCAAGGATCAAAAGGATACCCTTTTCATCACACAGGTCGCGCAGACCCTTGAGGCATTGATCCGGTATGGGGATGATGCCGCCCTCGCCCTGCACGGGTTCGACCAAGATAGCGGCGGTTGCGTCTGTAATCGCGGGCTCAATTGCATCGTGATCGCCAAAAGCAAGATGCGTGAAGCCAGGCAACAGGGGGCCAAAGCCCTTTGTCATCTTCTCGGACCCGGCAGCGGCGATGCCTGCAGAGGACCTGCCGTGAAAGCTGCCGGAGAATGTGATGATGTCCACCTTTTCCGGATGCCCTTTGTCATACCAGTATTTGCGCGCCATTTTGACGGCCAGCTCGCACGCCTCGGTTCCCGAATTGGTAAAGAAAACGGTGTCAGCAAAGGTCACGTCGACCAACTTGTCAGCCAGCGCCTGCTGCTGTGGGATGTGATACAGGTTGGATGTGTGCCACAGCGTGCCAGCCTGATCGGTCAGCGCCTGTGTCAGCGCAGGATGAGCGTGACCCAAGGCGTTCACGGCAATGCCAGCCCCAAGATCAAGAAAACGTCGACCGTCCGCCTCGATCAGCCAAGTGCCTTCGCCTTTGACAAACGTCAAAGGAGCACGGTTGTAGGTCGGCAGAACGGACGTGATCATGCGGATCATCCTTTTTGGAAGGCCAATACATCAAAGCACGTTGGTGCATGAGGCATGAGGCAGGGTCAACAGATTTGAGGAAAAGCGTGCCATCACGGCACATCAAGATCAGGCGCAGCGGTCAGCTGCGTCGCAAGGCTCGTCGGAGGTGTGCGAATTTGATCATGCAACCCCTCTAGGTCAGTTGCAGCACATTTGCCAGCAAAAATGCGCTTGCACTCGGGGCGGCACAGGCGCAGGCACGCGACATGTACCAGCCCAAGGTCGAGAACCCTGTTTTTGCCGCGCTGCTGATCGTCGTGGCCTGTGCCTTCATCGCAGCCTCGACCTTATTTGCAAAAGCGCTGGGGACGGACCAGTTTGGTGCCCGGCTGCATCCGTTCCAGATCAGCTTTGGCAGGTTCATGTTTGCATTTCTGATCCTGAGCATGGCCGCGCTGGTCCTGCGCCCGGAATTGCAGCGCCCTCATCTCGGGTTCCATTTGGCCCGCACAACGAGCGGTTGGGCGGGTGTTACGCTGATGTTCGCATCCGTTGCGTACATCCCATTGGCCGATGCAACTGCAATTTCGTTTCTCAACCCGGTCTTCGGTATGATTTTGGCCATCCCATTGCTGGGCGAGCGGGTGGGCAAATGGCGCTGGCTGGCTGCCCTGATCGCCTTTGTCGGAGCCATGATCCTGTTGCGTCCGACACCAGCGAGTTTTCAGCCCGCGGCGCTCTTGGCCCTCGGGGCCGCCATGGCACTGGGGTTTGAGCTGGGCTTTATCAAGAAACTGACCGGTCGCGAGGGTCCCTTTTCGATTCTGTTGGTCAACAACGCGCTTGGACTTTGCATTGCCACGGTGGCCGTATCCTTTGTTTGGCAAGCCCCCACTGTCAGCCAATGGATGCTCATGGCTGGGGTCGGATGCGCAATGGCTGCTGCACAGGCATGCTTTGTAAACGGCATGGCCCGGGCCGATGCCAGCTTTGTCGCGCCGTTCAGCTATGCCACCCTGATATTTGCCGCGGGGTACGACACTATCTTCTATCGCGTTGTCCCGGATGCAGTCACGATCCTTGGCGCCGGTATCATCATCGCCGGGGCATTGCTTCTGGCCTGGCGCGAAGGCTTGCGCGCATCATCCAAAGACTAAGGTGATCCCTTGTAACTTTGGGCTGTGTGACTACTATAGGGCGCTGACACTGAACTGAGACACAAGGCGGCCCCACGTGAGGCCGCTTTTTAAATCGGAAAGCCTGCTGATGTCCTGGACCGACGAACGCGTTGAACTGCTGAAAAAAATGTGGGGCGAGGGCCAATCGGCCAGCCAGATCGCCAAGGAACTTGGTGGCGTCACCCGCAACGCGGTGATCGGCAAGGTGCATCGCCTCGGTCTTTCGAACCGTGCCGGTGGCGGTGGTTCAAGCGCAAGCACGGCCAAGGCAGAAGCCAAACCGAAAGCGGCCCCGAAGGCTAAGGCTGAACCAAAGGTTCAACCCAAGACGGAACCAGCCGTCAAACCGGTATCCGAGACAAAGACAAGCCTGCCTGCACGCAAGCAGATCATTCCAGCAGGCCAGCCCCTGCCCCCGCAGCCCTCGGCCAACGAGATCAGCCCGGAAGCACTGGCCAAGGTCAACGAGGTCGAAAAGAAAGCCAAGAAAATCAGCCTGATGGAACTGACCGAACGGACCTGCAAATGGCCCGTAGGTGATCCGGCCACAGACAATTTCTGGTTTTGCGGCCTGCCCGTGCAACAGGGCAAACCCTATTGCGAAGCGCATGTGGGTGTGGCGTTCCAGCCGATGTCGTCGCGCCGGGATCGCCGTCGCTGATCCTGCGGTCGCCTTGCGGCGGCACGACATTCAAGGGGGCTTTGCCCCCCGGCCTACGGCCTCCCCCATGGTATTTTTAGTCAGAAGAAGACAGGCTGTTTAAAATCGGGCAATCCGGTCTGTTGTCGCCAGCACATGTGTTGACCAGATGGCGCAGCGTATCGCGCATGGCTGACAGGTCAGCGATCTTGGCTTCAATGGCGCCTAGATGTGTCGCAGCGATCTTGCGTACATCGGCGCTGGCCCGATCTCGATCCTCCCACAACGCAAGAAGGGAACGGCAATCCTCGACAGAAAACCCAAGCGCACGGGCGCGCGCCAGAAAAGTCAGTTGATGGATGTGCGTGTCTGTAAAGCTGCGATAACCGTTGGCACTGCGCCCTGGAGTAATCAGCCCTATCTCTTCGTAGTAGCGAATTGTTTTTGCCGGCAGTGCGGTGAAGTCTGCAGCTTCCGAGATGTTCATGCGGTTCCCTCCGTGCGCAGGCGCAAAGCGTTTGTAACGACAAAAACGGAAGACAGTGCCATGGCCAGGGCCGCCAATGCAGGCGAGAGTTGCGGACCACCAAAGGGCACTAGAATGCCAGCAGCCACAGGGATCAAAGCTGTGTTGTAGACGAAAGCCCAGGCCAGGTTCTGCCAAATGTTGCGCAACGTGGCGCGGCTGACACGCATGGCGCGCAAGACGGCTGCGGGTTGTGCGGACATGAGGACGACATCCGCCGCTTCGATGGCTGCGTCAGTGGCGCCATTTACGGCCAGCCCAACATCGGCAGCAGCGAGGGCCGGGGCATCGTTGATACCATCCCCGACAAATGCAACTGCACCTTTGTCCGCACGCAGCTTGCGGATCGCATCAACCTTTTGGTCCGGTTTCACGCCTGCGATGACAGTATCGATCTGCAGTGCCTCAGCGGTGTGTTTTGCGGCGGCAACCGCGTCACCGGATATCATCGCCACCGACCTACCCTGCGCCTTCAAAGCAGCAATGGCCTCTGCCGCACCGCTTCGTATCGTGTCGCGAATGGCCAGTGACCCCATGTGGCGCCCATCGATGGCGACATGTACAACCGTCGCGCCGGTCGAAGCCCACTCCGCAGCAGTCTCGCTCACATTTGCATCGGCCGTCACGCCGGCTTGCGATAGCATATCTAGGTTGCCAACAACCACGCCGTGCCCTTCGACAGATGCGGACGCGCCGGCCCCAAGCGTTGCCTGGAAGCCGGAGACATCCGTTGGAGCTTTTGCAACATGATCAACGATTGCGCGGGCGATTGGATGCTCGGATAGGCTTTCGACACCCGCCGCCATCCGCAGCACAAACGCCTCTTCTGCAGCGTCTGCCAAGGCAATCTCATACAACTGTGGCATGCCCATGGTCAGAGTGCCCGTCTTGTCGAAGGCTACGACCTGCGCATCTTGCACCCGCTGCAATGCGTCGCCCTTGTGGAACAGCACACCCAATTCCGCTGCGCGCCCGGTGCCTACCATCACGGACATTGGCGTTGCTAAGCCCATTGCGCAGGGGCAAGCAATGATCAGCACCGAGACAGCGGAAACCACGGCAGGGGCCAATCCGGCGAAAGCCCACCAGATCACAAATGTTCCCAATGCTATTGCAAGGACAGCAGGCACAAACCACGCCGTGATCCGATTGACCAATGCTTCGACCGGCAGACGCGCGGCCTGCGCTTCACGGGTTAGAGCCGTAATACGAGCAAGTACTGTATCCTCACCCACATGCGTGGCACGCAGCGCGATGGTCCCTGTGGTTGTCAGCGTTCCGCCAGTGACAATGTCACCCTCTTGCCTTAGGACCGGCACAGGTTCACCCGTCAACATGCTTTCATCAACGTGGCTGTAGCCATCAACCACGATGCCATCCACCGGAATCCGCCCACCTGAACGAACACGCAACACATCGCCCGTATGTACCGACGCCAGCGGCACCGTCTCGGCCGCGCCATCATCTGTCAGTCGCTCGGCTGTATCCGGACGCAACCCCAGCAAACGCCGGACGGCGTCACCGGTGCGCCCTTTCGCGCGCGCCTCGAGCCAGCGCCCCATGAGGATCAATGTGACAATCACCGCGGCAGCTTCGAAATAGACGCCTGCAGGGGGAAGGATGCCGGGAGCAAGGACAGAAAAAGCCGAAAACGCAAACGCGGCCCCTGCCCCGAGTGCCACCAAGGCATCCATGTCCGGGCGTGCCTTGAAAAGATTGGGCAGTCCACGACGAAAGAACCCGGCTCCGGGTCCCGCCAATACAACTGCAGTCAGAACAAGCTGAAACAGATGGCTGTTGGTGGTGCCAATCGTCCTGGCCACCCAATGATGCAAGTGCGGATACATGTGGCCGCCCATCTCGATAACAAACACGGGCAGTGTCAGCGCTGCAGCGATTAGGAAACGGCGGAAGAAACGCTCCGTTTCGTTACTTTCTTGTGCACTGGTGTTGGATGGCTCTGCGGGGTAACCGGCATCTTTCAAAGCGGTTCGCAGATCAGAGTCGGAACCAAGTGATTCAACAACAAGGGTGCGGGTTGGCAAACGTGCTTCGGCCTTGATGACACCGGGCGTGGCGCCCGCTGCCGTTTCGATGCGGCCAACGCAGGATGCACAGGACATGGACGGGATGTGCAAGACGGTATGCTTGACGGCAGGCGGATAGCCAGCCTCATCCAGCGCCTGCATCGCATTGGTTACATCGACTCCCGCGACACGTGCCGTGTGATCTGCAAGGTTCACGCGCACGTCACGCGCACCTGGCAGTGCGGCCAAGGCCGCCTCGGCCCGTCCAACGCAGGAAGCGCAGTGCAATCCTTGCAACGTTAAGGTCAGTGTCTGTTCCTTCATGTGTTGCACATAGGGCTTCCAGTGACTGGAAGGTCAAGCCTTTGATGAAACAAACCCAGCGCAGGTGTGAGTTGTACGTCAGGGATGACCATGACAGGAAGGCGCGGTGCAAAAATGTGAAAGACCAGCAATGCAAGACTTGCCCCCGCCCCCGACACCACCGCGCGCCGCAGATGTTCTGGCAGCACGGCTCTTTGATGCAGGGTGTCGTTTCGCCTTTGGTATGCCCGGCGGCGAGGTTCTGACCATCGTGGACGCTCTCGAGCGGGCTGGCATTCGCTTCATCTTGTGCAAGCACGAGAACGCAGCGGCTTTCATGGCAGAAGGGGCATGGCACCGCACCGGTGCGCCCGGTATTCTGGTGGCTACGGTTGGTCCTGGCGCATTGAATGGCGTGAATGCTGTGGCCAATGCTCATCAAGATCGCGTGCCACTGATTGTGCTCGCCGGTTGTGTCGATGCGGACGAAGCACAGACCTACACGCACCAGGTGCTGGACCAGACGCAAGTGTTCCGTCCAATCACCAAGGCGACCTTCACGCTCAACACTGGTGCGGCGCATGTCATTGCAGACAAGGCTGTCGGCATCGCGCAGGAGGGGCGACCCGGCCCCGTTCACATTGATGTGCCAATCTCCGTCGCCGTCACCCCCGTGCGGCCGGAGCTTCCAATACGCAGGTCGTTTGCAGAGCCGGTTGTACCGGCGGTACAAACACTTTCTGGCATGCGCGCGGCCTTGGCGAATGCAGAACGCCCCATCCTGATCGCCGGCGTAGATGCATTGAATCAAGGCTTTGACACACGGCGACAAGACATGTCGGACGCGCTGCACCAGTTTGTAGAAACCTACAACGTACCTGTGATCACGACGTACAAAGCCAAGGGTTTGCTACCGGAAGATCACCCGCTGGCTTTGGGCGGCGCGGGACTGTCACCCAAGGCTGACAAGGTTTTGTTGCCGTTGGTTCAAAGTGCCGATCTGATCATCGGTTTGGGCTATGATCCAATCGAGATGCGCACAGGCTGGCGGGATTTCTACTTCCCCGGCATACAAACCATGATCGACATCACGGCCGAACCGAACCATCACTACATGCACCAAGCGACAACCAATGTGATCGGTGACTGCGCCGCCACGCTGGCAGCAATGTCAGACGGCGTGACGCCCCGCGCCACGTGGACAAATGGAGAGGTTGCCGCTGCCAAGGCCGCGTTAGCCGAAGCTTTCCCGAGCGACGACGATTGGGGACCGGCCGCGGTGATCGACACGTGCCGTGCTGAATTACCCCGCAACGCGCTTGCTACCGCAGACAGCGGAGCACACCGCATTCTGCTGAGCCAGATGTGGGAATGTTACGAGGCACGTGGCCTCATGCAGTCTTCTGCGTTGTGTACAATGGGCTGTGCCATTCCATTGGCAGTGGGGGCGCAGGTGGCGGATCCCACCCGCACTGTGGTCAGTTTTTCGGGCGACGCCGGGTTCCTCATGGTTGCCGGGGAATTATCCACAGCGGCAGAGCTTGGCCTCAAGACCATTTTTGTGGTTTTCGTCGATGCGTCACTGGCCCTGATCGAATTGAAGCAGCGGCAGAGGCAACTTACCAATGCCGGTGTCGACTTTGCCAAACATGATTTCGCAGCGATGGCGCGCGCCTTTGGCGGCGCCGGCCATACGGTCACGTCACGGGCCGAGTTGAAAGACGCGCTTGCCGCCGCGCAATCAGCCGATACCTTCACAGTGATTGCCGCTGTGATTGATCGGGGAGCATATGATGGCCGCATCTGATACACCGGGCGCGCTGGACGGCCTGTTCGTTCTTGACCTGTCGCGTATCCTTGCCGGACCGACTGCGACACAGATGCTGGGTGATTTGGGCGCCACCGTAATCAAGATCGAGAACCCGAAGACCGGCGGCGATGATACGCGAGGCTGGGGTCCCAACTACGCCCGCGGGGTTGATGGGCAACCAACTGATCTATCGGCCTATTTCATGTCAGCCAACCGCAATAAGCAATCGGTGGCCGTCGACCTTTCAACTGGCGAGGGTCAGGAAATTGTGCGCCAACTCGCCGCCCGCGCTGATGTGGTGATCGAGAATTACAAGCCAGACGGGTTGGTCAAGTACGGCCTGGACCACAACACGCTGCTCAATGCCCATCCGGGGCTTGTCTACTGCTCCATCTCAGGGTTTGGACAGACCGGCCCCAACCGCGACAAGCCCGGTTATGATCTGATGGCGCAGGGTTATGGCGGGATCATGTCGCTGACCGGCGACCCAAAAGGCACGCCAACGAAAGTTGGCGTTGGCATCGCTGACGTTATGTGCGGCATGTACGCCACCATCGGCATTCTGGCGGCACTCCGGCATCGCGACCGAACAGGCGAGGGTCAACACATAGACCTCAGCCTCGTTGACGCACAGATGGCGTGGTTGATCAACGAAGGTTGCAACTACCTTGTGTCGGGTCAGGTCCCAGAAAGGCGTGGCAATGCACATCCGAATATTGTTCCATATGATGCGTTCGCAACATCGGACGGGCATGTACTGGTAGCCGTCGGAAACGACGCCCAATTCGCGCGTTTCTGCGATGCGGTAGGCGCGCCCGAACTGGGCAGCGACCCACGGTACACAGCCAATCTCAGTCGCATAAAAAACCGGGTGACGTTGACTGCGGCGCTCACTCCGATCCTGGCGGGAATGTCAAAAGACGACTTGTTGGCAAAAATGCACGCTGTCAAAGTCCCTGGGGGACCAATCCACGATGTTGCCGAAGCGTTGAACTCCGATCAGGCCGAGGCGCGAGGTACGGTGGTCCAGGTCGACAGAAGTGATGTGGAAGACGGCCACGTACGTCTTTTGGCGAATCCGCTCAAGTTTTCGGCAACACCGGTGACTTACAGACGCCCCCCGCCCCGGTTCGGGCAGGACACAGAAGCCGTGCTTGCAACATTAAAGCCTCAGAATTCGCAACAAAATACCGACTAGCCCAAGCGCTTTGGCCGGTTTTTGCCTGATTTTCGCGGATGTGCTGACATTTTGCTCACGGAACCGCACATGCTGCTTCACGGTTACGTGTTTCTTGTGCTCATAGCATACCATTCCTGCCTAGATGTTTTACACCAAACAAGAACGCATTCGGTAAAAGGTCACGCACCCATGATGCACGATATTTGTCAGGCGCCTGTCAGCCTTGAAGATCCCGCTCTGGTGGAAGAGTGGAATGGCATGATCCGCGCCTTTCTCGCTCATGGCACTGCGACCCCGACACATCTGGGCGCGGTCCTGTCGGGCGCACCCCAGTTCGCAATGGGGTACGCTGCGAAGGGTCTCTTCTCCCTTATGATGGGCCGCAAGGAATTGTGGGATGTCGCCCATCAGGCAGGCAAGGATGCAGTGGCCGCATTGGCTGTGGCGGGCGGGTCCGCGCGCGAACGGCTTTGGGTCCGTGCTTTGGGCGAGTGGCTGGATGATCGCCCGTCCGGCGCCATCGCCGCAATGGAGCGCGTTCTAGCTGATCACCCCACCGACACGCTGTCGGCCAAGGTGAGCCACGCCATTCGTTTCATTCTGGGCGACGGTGTCGGTATGCGCACTTCGATCGAGAACGTTCTGGACGCACACAAGGGCCACCCTCTCGAAGGGTATTTGCATGGCTGTCATGCCTTCACTCTCGAAGAGACGGGCGACTATCACGCGGCGGAAGCCGCTGGCCTCAAGGGGCTAGAACTGGCAACGGATGACGCTTGGGGTCTACACGCCGTAGCGCATGTTTATGACATGACCGCCCGTCCTGACGCTGGTATTTCCCTCATCGAAAACAACGTTCCGGCTTGGGACCACTGTAACAACTTCCGCTACCACGTATGGTGGCACAAAGCGTTGCTGCACCTCGACCGGGGCGAGAACGACATCGTGCTCGCGCTCTATGATCAACAGATCCGCGCGGACAAGACAGACGACTACCGTGACATCGCCAACGCGACATCCCTTCTGATGCGGCTTGAGCTTGAGGGTACCCAAGTGGGGGATCGCTGGAGCGAGTTGGCAGATTTTGCGCAAAACCGAACGGATGATGGATGCCTCGTCTTTGCTGACCTGCATTACCAGCTCGCCCTTGGCGCCGCTGGGCGCGACGATGCGCAGGCGGCCATGACCGCCCGTTTTGCTGTCGATGCCGCACGTCAGGGCGAAATGCCGGCGCGCGTGGCTGATCCAGGCAAAGCAGCACTGTCGGGCCTGAACGCCTTTGCAGAAGGACGCTATGACGACGCGTTCCAAGACTTGGCGGCTGCGCGTCCGTCGATGCAGACTATCGGTGGCAGCCACGCCCAGCGCGACGTTTTTGAGCGGATGACAATCGACGCCGGTCTGCGCTCCGGCATGTACGATGCGACAGAAGCCTTGCTCGAGAATCGTATTGCGCGCCGAGCCGGTGCAATCGACCGGTTTGCCGCAACTCGACTGGCCTCGATCCAGGACGCGCGGCGCATTCCCGCTCAATAATGCGCGGGGATAGCACCCATTTGTGAGGTAAAGTAGACAGCGGCCATGACATTTGCCGATCCAACCACCACAACTGCGGCCCCTTCTGCTGCCGCCGCATCCGCCAATCCGGTGCGGGTGCGTGATATCCGTCTGGATTTCTTCCGCGGGTTGGCGATGTTCATCATCCTGTTCGCACATACACCAGGCAACTTCCTGACCTCATGGATCCCTGCGCGTTGGGGTTTTTCGGACGCGACCGAAATCTTCGTTTTCTGCTCGGGCATGGCATCCGCCATTGCCTTTGGCTCTACATTCCAAAGGGCTGGCTTTGCCCTTGGCACAGCTCGGGTTGGCTACCGTATCTGGCAGGTCTACTGGGCCCATGTCGGCCTTTTCTTTGCTACCACAGCCCTGCTGGCTTTTGTCACAGACCTTGACATCACGACCCGCAACTATTGGGGCCAATTGAACCTTTGGATGCTGTTTGTGGAAGGAGAGCATTGGCAAAATCCCGATATGCTGTTCCGTTTCATGACGTTGCAGTGGGTGCCGAACCTTTTTGACATCCTGCCAATGTACATGGTGATCCTCGCCATGATGCCCATCGTGATCTTTCTGGCGCGCGTGCATTTGGGGCTCGTCGCGGCGTTCTGCGGCATCCTTTGGCTACTTGGCCAACGCAAATTCATGGAAGCAGCGGGCCTTCCGTATCTGAACTTCACCGCCGAACCATGGGTTGGAAATGACGATTGGCAGCGTCGTTGGTTCCTCAATCCGTTTGGATGGCAGCTTGTTTTCTTTACCGGGTTTGCGTTTATGCGTGGCTGGTTGCCGAAACCGCCAGTAAACAAGGTACTGATCGGCATCGCTGCCTTCATTGTTCTGGCGAACATTCCACTCTCGAATATTGGTGTCCGCGAGCTGGGTTTTGACTGGGCCCGTGACTGGCGCGCAGACAACCGCCAGTGGATCTCCAAGTCCGACTTTGGATTGCTGCGCTATATACAATTTCTTAATCTGGCCTACCTTGCGTGGGTTCTGGCCGGGGACAAAGGCCACCGTCTACGGGTATCTACGACGAGCGCGTTGGCCCGTGCATGGGACAAAGTGCTGACAGTCATCCTAAAGGTGGGTCAGCAATCCCTCGCTGTGTTTGTTGTGTCCATCTTTGTTGCCCGGTTCAACGGCTTTGCGATGGACGTTCTGGGTCGCGACACAGGCACCGTACTGGCAGTCAACGCGTTCGGATGCGGCATCCTGATCCTGACGGCCTACCTAGCGGGGTGGTTCAAGTCCGTTCCCTGGAAACCAAAGGCGAGCCGCTGATGCTGCGCCGCGAATTCCTCGCTTCCCTAGCGGCGCTTGCCGCAGCCCCTCATGCGTCTTGGGCGCAGGACCAACCTGGTCTGCCGCTGGGTGATGCGGTGTCCTTCAACCCGTCAGACGTCATCGACATTGCCCGGGACAAAGCCAGCCGTGCCTATGAACCACGCCCGGTGATCCCAGAGGCATGGCAGAACCTTACCTACGACCAGTACCGCAAGATCTGGTTCGACAGCCGCAATGGCCTTTGGGAAGGCACCGACGCATCACAACGGGTCGATGTGTTTCCCCCAGGGCTCTACTTTCCACAAGCCATTCGCACTTATGTGGTCGAAGGTGATCAGGCTCGTCCGATCAAATTCGATATGAGCGTCTTTGACACGACCGACAAATTCCCGGATGTGCCGATCGACGATACTTTGGGCTATTCGGGCCTGCGTTTGCGGGCCGAACTACGCCAGCCGGGCATCCACGAAGAATATGCTGTTTTCCAAGGAGCCAGCTATTTTCGAGGCATCGGCACAGGCGATATTTACGGCCTGTCGGCCCGGGGTCTTGCCCTCAAGACCGGCGATCCGATGGGCGAGGAGTTTCCCGACTTCACGCATTTCTGGTTGGAGCGTCCCGCAGCCGGAGCCGCGCAAATCGTCGTCCATGCGCTGCTGGACAGCCCTTCCTGCACAGGTGCCTATCGGTTCGAGATCATGCCAGGCCAACCGCTTGTGATGGAAGTTGAAGCCGAAATCTTCGCGCGTACCACACTCACCCATGTGGGCATCGCGCCGCTGACATCGATGTTCATGTTCGATGACATGAACACCCAGCGCTTCGATGATTTTCGGCCTGCGGTGCACGACAATGACGGGCTTATGATCCACAATGGCGGAGGTGAGGTGATCTGGCGCCCTCTGGCCAACCCACGGACCCTGCAAATCAGTGCGTTTGGGGACAACAATCCCCGGGGTTTCGGCCTGATGCAACGGGCCCGCAAGTTCAGCGACTTCAATGATTTGGAGGCCCTATATCATCGCCGCCCCGGTCTTTGGATCACACCGGGTGAGGGCTGGGGCCGCGGAAGTGTTGCGTTGGTCGAGATTCCGACAGACAAGGAAATCTACGACAACATTGTTGCCTACTGGCGTCCCTCGGCCGATATCGAAGCGGGCACATCACACCGTATGACCTACCGTATGGATTGGGGCGCAGATCCTGCACCGAAAGCAGCCATGCCCCTGCGCGTTTTGAATACCGCTGCAGGCGGGCGCCCCGAAGGCGGGCGCATCTTCACAATCGACTTCGAAGATGCACCCCATGTCCCCAAGGACCTGTCAAAAGTTGACCGGCTTATCCGCTCCAGCGCGGGTGATGTGACAGAAGGCATTATCCAACGCAATCCCGAAACCGGCGGGCCGCGCCTTGCATTCACCTTCATGGCAGGTGACGCGCAATGGGCCGAATTCCGTGCGCAATTGCGGCTGGACGGGCAAGCTCTTAGCGAAGTGTGGCTCTATCGATGGACCATATGATACAGAACGCAATGCCGCCTCGTGCGCCGCTCGACATGCCGGCGCAGGACTTTGCATGCGCGCCTGCGAATGCTGATGCAGGTACAGCCAAACAGGACCCGATTTGGCGCATGGCGGTCTTCATCCCGGCGCTGACAATTACCGGCTTGGTGCTTTGGGGGCTTTACGGCCTGTTCAAGATGTCTGGTATGACTGGCTTTGAGTATGTGCTTTTGGCCCTCATCGGCCTTACGTTCATCTGGGTCACCATCGCCGTCTCAACCGTCGGTGTCGGGTTGGCCGGCAGACTTGATCCAAATCGCAAACCCGAACCTTCGGACCCATTGGACGTGGCCCTTCTGGTGCCCGTTTTCAATGAAACGCCGTGGGACGTATTCGGGAACGCAGCCGCGATGCTGACTGACTTGACCCGCCAGAAGGGCGGTCATCGCTACAGCCTCTTCATCTTGAGCGACACAACAGACGACCTTATCGCGTGGCAGGAATGGCAAGCCTTCGAAGTTTTGCGGAGCAGTGCGCCGGTTCCAGTCCACTACCGCCGCCGCGCACAGAATACGGATAAAAAAGTTGGCAATCTCGTCGACTGGATCACCGGATGGGGCGCTTCTTATGAGGCTATGCTGGTTCTGGATGCCGATAGCCTGATGACCGGTCGCGCCATTGATCGGCTGGCCGGCGAATTGGCTGTAGACCCAAAGGCCGGTCTGATCCAAAGCTTTCCACAGCTGATCGGGGCCAACACCCTGTTTGCGAGAATGCAGCAGTTTTCCAACGTTGCGTATGGTTGGTTGTTGGCCGAGGGGCTCGCGCACTGGTCCCGGACCGAGGGTAACTATTGGGGCCACAACGCGATCATCCGCACGCGCGCGTTCGCTTCCTCCGCCGGACTGCCGCATCTGCGGAGTATGACAGGACGTACCAAGTTGATCCTGTCTCATGATTTTGTCGAGGCATCGCTTCTGCGGCGTGCTGGCTGGCGAGTGCGTTTCCTACCCCGCATCTCAGGGAGTTTTGAAGAAACCCCCGGAACACTGATCGACTACGTGATCCGTGACCGGCGCTGGTGCCGGGGCAATCTGCAACACTTGCGTCTCTTGACCACACGGGGCCTTCACCCGGTCAGCCGCTTCCATCTGTTTCAGGGGGCCGCGGCCTACTTGATGTCGCCTGCGTGGTTCGTTCTGCTCGTGTTCTGGGCGCTTCTGGGCCGTGATGCAGACACCAACGTGATCTCGTACTTCAATGAGGCGAACCCCCTTTTCCCGAACTGGCCCCCGGCCATGACACATATCGACAGCGCCATCTTTTTGGCGGTTATGTACGCTATGCTACTGACGCCCAAGATCACCTCGGCCTTAATTATCGCCGCCAACGGCAAGGCGGTTCGCCTCTTTGGTGGCCGTAGCGTATTTGCCGGTGCGGTGATGACAGAGCTCGCCCTGTCTGTCGCCTATGCGCCAATTATGATGATCCAGCAAACCAAAGCCGTGATCGGGGGGTTGATAGGTCGTGGCGGATGGGCGCCACAAAGCCGCACTGCACAGGCGTATCCGATGATGACCTTGATCAAGTTCCATTGGATTGAAACCCTGATCGGCGCCCTTCTGTTCCTTGGGTTGGGTACTGGATTGGTGTCCTGGTGGCTTATCCCGATTGCCGCCAGCCTGGCATTCGCTGTCCCGCTGTCTGGCTTGAGTGCATATCCTTTGGCTCGCATCCGACCGCCGAGCCTACGGCTCGACAATCCTCTGACGCTTCGCGAACCTGCCATTGTTGGCAACGCCCGCACTGCACGCGCCGAAATGCGCGCGCGGATTGAAGCCTCGGAAATTGCGGCCGAGTAGCAATCTGCGCCAGAAAGACAACGGCGCAGTCGAGCGGTGTTGGGGAAAGATAATGGACACCGCCAAGCGACGTCTTTGTGTGCGAAGGATTAGGGATATCGGAATAGCCGGTAGATCGTTCCGAAGCACAAACGGCGGCCATCTGTTAGAATTGCGAAAACGCCCTTGCGTAGAAAGGCGCGAGACAAGTGTTGAGTAGTAATACACGCCCGAAAATAGCCGTTCGGAAAAGATCTATTCGGGCTGCCATTTCACCGTCGGTAGGCCGCGCTTTAACCAACCAGGCCCAGCGCCAGAACCCAGCATTCCCTCTGGAACATCGATGATCGTTGTGAACCCGGCTGTTGTCAACCGTTCGGTCAAACGACGGGAACGCACGCCGCGGGCGCAGATCAAGGCCACGGGCACATCTCTGTGCCCATCGGTGTGAGTCAGAAGCGCATCGGTGAAATCCTTGCGGCGCATGTCCAATGGAACAGCCCCCTCGCCCACGCCAGTCCGCTCCCATTCGTCAGGGCGGCGAATGTCGATCAACAGGATCGCACCGCCCACAGCGGCAGCATGGGCGTCCGGTGTGCTCAGGGCACCTTCTACCCCGGCCTCGGCCGAGATGTTGTACCAACGTGATGCAAAAACCGCCCCACCAACGATGGCTACTCCTGCAGCAAGACCAAAGCCTCGGCGCGTCATCCGCGCCGAGGTCTCTGCCCGATCAGTTCGGCAATGTTCTGTCGGGCGATCCGTCATATTAGGTGTTCGGAGCTTCGCTGGTGAACTTGGGAATCGTGCTTTCCGAAGCAGCGTCATCCTCAATGCTGACCCAGTTGTTTTCCGAAAGGGTGATGTTGCCCGGAATATCTTCTTCCCAGAAGCCGACAACAACGTCAGTGATGTTCAGGTACAGCTTGTCATCGACAATGCGCCACAGGTTGGGGTTGGCGGGCACTTTGCCGCCCTTGGCGACGCCGTATGCACAGTGGCCGTCATATTGCGGGGCATAGCGCGCAGGATCGGCCACGAACTTGTCGCGATTTTCTTCGGTGGAGAACGCAAAGGTTGCACCATTGTATTCTGCGGTAATGTTGGCATTCCCTGGAACACCTGGTGTTTGGGTTTGACCGACTGGCTTCATCTCAAGATCAAAGTAAGCCACCACATCATAGCCTGAGACGGCAAACCCGGTCTCATCAATGTATTGCTCGCCGGCAAACGCCGCCGTGCTGAACGTCAAGGCACTTGCAGCCGCCGCAACGGCCAATGTGAAACGATTCATCATTTGGGATCATCCTCTGTCAAACTGAGCCCCCGCGCGTCATTGCGGTGGATAATCAGTCATTAGGGGTCCGCGGTCCAGCATTTCAGCCCGCCTCGCGCTGATGTGAGGAGGCGTCGGATTCCGTGAATACCAGATGCGCCTAACGCAAGCGTGGCGGGCGCTCCGGGTCCATGCCCGGAGCGACTGGTTCAGGGGACCATACGGGTGCAGGTTGCGGCAAGTCAAAGCGCAGCCCGACGCGTGCAAGACGCTGAGTCACGGGATCATTGGCCTCAAAAAATGCGACATCCATCGCACCTGCGTCGATCCCGGAAAAGGTCAACGCCTCGGATGCTGCTCTGGCCAAGGCACCCTCAGCTCCTGGCGCCGCCCCGACAAAAGCCAGCATGTGACTACGCCCACCATCCGCATCCGTCGTACCGACAAGATATGCAATCTGTGCCAATCCAGTTGCCGTGGCCAATTTCGTGTCTAAAGCGGAGATCAGAATTTCCGGTAAACCCGTCGGAGCAGTTACTTCAGCAAGTCGCGCCTCAACTTCGTCGGGGCCATTGCTGAGTGTCCGCGCTAGCCATTGCACACCCTCCGCATCCAGCAGGAAGGATGACGGGGCCACGTCAAGGTTCAATCCCAACCCCAAGCCCTGTTCCGCAAGCAGCCCTGCAATCACCCGACCAGATAGCGCGGCATAGGGTGCCTCAGCCCCAACAAACAGTGCCAATCGTTCCTCACGATCAAAGACAAGAACAAGCGGACCAGAGCCGGGGTCGAACACCTGTGGCGCAATCTGGTCCCCTTGCGCCTCAGCTTCGAGCAATAGGAAAAGCTCTGCATCCCCCAAGCGTTCAAAAAACCGCAACCGCGCGGTGTCGTCCTCGGACGCGGACTGCATGTTGGCATGCGCCTGATCCAAAGCTGTTTCTTTCACGCCAGCACCTCTTTTACACGCGCACGCAGCACAGGCAGCACCTCGGCCTCGAACCACGGGTTTTTCTTGAGCCACGCGGTATTGCGCCAAGACGGATGAGGCAAGGGAAAGGCCCGGGGCGCAAAGTCGCGCCAGGCAGCCACGGTTTCACGCACCGACATTTTGGTGCGCAGATGCCAGGACTGGGCGTATCCGCCGATCAAAAGGACCAATGGCACTTCGCCCATATGATCCATCACATCGGCCCGCCATGTTTTGGCACAGATCTTGGGCGGGGGCCGGTCGGATCCCTTTGCGTCATACCCTGGAAAGCAAAACGCCATCGGTACAATGGCCAATTTGTTCTGGTCGTAAAATGTGGCCTCGTCCATCCCCAGCCAGTCACGCAGTCGATCTCCGGATGGGTCGGTGAACGGCCGTCCGCTTTCGTGTACACGCGCGCCGGGCGCCTGACCGGCGACAAGGATGCGTGCCCCAGGCTTGAACCACACAACAGGACGCGGGCTGTGTCCCGTTTCGGTGGCGGCAAATCGGTCCGCACATAGCGTGCAAGTGCGAATATCGTCCGGCAATCCCATGAAAAACACCTATGCGACACCAATGGGTTAGGCAATCAATTCGATACTCTTCGAAATAAACCTTGCGTGACTCTAACATTTCTATAATTCTAGAAATATGAAAATAGAACCGCATCACTCACTCGATCTTACACGCGCCGCTGCCGCCTTTGCGGCACTTGGATCAGAGCAACGCCTGTCGGTTCTGCGAACTCTGGTGCGGGCCGGGCCGGAAGGGTTGAGCATCGGGGCATTGGGTGACCGCACGGGTGTCACAGGCTCAACTCTGACCCATCACGTCAAAATACTCGCCAGTGCGGGCCTGGTGACCCAAGCCCGGCAAGGTCGTTCAATCATCTGCGCCGCTGTCGCCTTTGACGAGGTACAGGATTTGTCGAACTTCCTGCTTACTGAATGCTGCGCGGACTGCCCCAACTCGGATCACGATCATGGCTGACACCACCACACCAGCACCCGTTCAACGGCGCAAATTCCTTGATAGCGCCTGGATTGCGTCAATCGCGGTTCTTGCAGTTGTCGCGTTTTCGGAAAGCGCACAGCTTTGGCCGACGATTGTCTTTGCCGCAAATGCGTTGATACATACGGCCCCATTCATCGCCTTTGCGGTCTGCGCAGTTGCATATCTCAAAGCTACAGGCGCGGAAAATCTGCTTGCAAAGGCGTTCGAGGGGAACCCCGCACGCATGATCGTCATGGCTGCACTGCTAGGCGGCTTATCACCCTTCTGTTCGTGCGAAGTGATCCCGTTTATCGCCGCACTGCTTGCAGTCGGGGCACCGCTTGGCGCGGTTATGGCTTTCTGGCTGGCCTCTCCGCTCATGGACCCGGCCATGTTCGCAATCACCACTGGCGCCATCAGTCTGGAGTTCGCAGTGGCGAAAACGATTGCTGCGATTGCGCTGGGTATTTTTGGTGGGTTTGGAACGCTCTTGTTGTCGGGCACACCCGTCTTTACCGATCCGCTACGCGAGAAGCCGTCGGTGGGCGGATGCTGTGGTGTGAAACAGCCCTTTTCCGCCCAACCGGTTTGGCGGTTCTGGGCCGAACGCAACCGCCGCGACATCTTCCGTAGCACAGCTTTGGACAATGCGATTTTCTTGCTCAAATGGCTGACGCTCGCCTACGTGATTGAGGCCGTCATGGTGCACTACATGCCAGCTGACCTGATCGCTTCGGTTCTGGGCGATGGTGGCATCGGCACGGTTATCCTTGGCGCGATTGTGGGCATGCCCGCCTACCTGAACGGCTATGCAGCAGCGCCGCTCGTGGCAGAGCTGATGGATCAGGGTATGGCTGCAGGCGCAGCGATGTCATTCATGCTGGCCGGTGGCGTCAGCTGCATCCCGGCTGCGATAGCCGTTTGGGCACTGGTCAAACCACGTGTTTTTGCTGCTTACCTGAGTTTCGCACTGGCAGGTTCCATCGTCGCCGGCGTTGCATGGCAAATTCTGAGCTAAGGCATACTTGGATTGCGAACAGACAGTACACGGGCACATCAAAGACCCGTGTACAACCCCTCAAACTGTCCATTACGTCGCAACAATACCCCGTGAAACCTATACATTTAACAGGACTTTGGACATAATATTGCCTAAGTCGGTGATTAGACCGTTAAGACGCCTCCGGTAAGGAGGGCCTAGGTTTCCCACGTCAATGGGCGGGGGCAAAGCAGACACCGCGGAGCAACGGGGATGCTGGAATTCGAAAATGTATCCAAGTCCTTCTGGACAGGCACACAGCGCAAGGTGATCCTTGATCGTGTGTCTTTCCGTGTGGAATTGGGCCATTCTTTTGGTGTGCTGGCCCCAAATGGCACCGGTAAGACAACCCTGATCAACATGATGGCCGGGCTCGAGAAGCCGGATGAGGGCGAAATCAGACGTGGCTGCAACATCTCATTTCCTCTTGGTTTCATGGGTGGAGTGCTGCCCAAGATCTCGGCCTTGGAGAACTCTCGCTACATCGCGCGGCTCTACGGACTTGATCCCGACTATGTGGAAAGCTTCTGTCGATGGCTCTGTAATCTGGGGGAGTACTTCGACCAACCCCTGGGAACTTACTCATCGGGCATGAGGGCGCGTTTTTCCTTCGCGCTTATGTTGGCTCTCGACTTTGATATCTATCTGATCGACGAGGGTATGCCATCGTCAACGGACGTTGAATTCAACCGCAAAGCAGGCGAGGTGCTGCAGGAACGGCTGCGCACCACAACAATCATCATCGTGTCGCACCAGGCGCAGACGCTTGAAAAATTCTCGCGCTCGGCCGCAGTTTTGCTGGACGGCAAACTGCATATGTTTGACACGCTGGAAGAGGCAAAACGGCTTTATGACTACGAAACCCAAAGCTAGGAAGTTCCGGATCAAACGCACGGCGCCCGCACTTGGCAGTGCGGCGCCTGCGTCCGAGCGCGATACGTCGCGCGAAAAACCGGCGCCTGAGGCCAAGCCAAGTGAACAGGCTCAAAAACCTGCCGCCAAAAGCGGAGAAGTCGCGTCGAACCAGCAGGTGCAAAGCGAAAACACCATCGATGCAATACGCCAAGAGGGATTGACCGGTCGGCAACTGCGCATGGCACGACGGGTTGCGCAGAAACACGGGCTCGCCCCCACATCGGACTTTGATGCTGTTCGCTTGCTGCGCGCCCAGGGCATTGATCCGTTCCAACGCTCGAACATGCTGGAACTTGTTGTGCCGCAAGCCGGGGCTGAACAACATGAAGGCGGCGCACCAGATGCCTTCGCGAGTCTGCCGGCACGTGCCGGAGGGGCTGGGCGCGCGCAACTGCCGCAAACCGTACCTGTGAAACAGCAGCAACTGCCGTCAACCGAGATTAGCCCGGCAGACCGCAGATCCCAGGAAATCCAGAACATCCAGCGCGACATCACACGGCGTCGTCGCAAGAAGATGAGCCTTTTGCTGGTCCGGCTGGCCTTTTTCGTGGTGTTGCCGACCTTCCTTGCAGGCTACTATTTCTACGCTATCGCCACGCCGATGTACGCGACCAAGTCCGAGTTCCTGATTATTCAGAACGAAGGATCGGGCGGCGCGGGCCCACTTGGCGGCCTTCTGCCCACGCAGTTCGCCACCAACGCTGACAGCATTGCGGTGCAAGGTTTTTTACAATCCAAGGATGCGATGCTGCGCCTAGACCGCGATGTCGGCTTCAAGACGCACTTCACACAGAACTGGATCGACCCAATCCAGCGGTTGAGTGACAATCCCACCAATGAAGAAGCCTACAAAACCTACAAGAAAAACGTAAAAATCGGCTATGATCCCACAGAGGGCATGGTCAGGATGGAAGTGGCCGCCGCTGATCCGCAGGTGTCAGCCGAATTCTCAAGCCAGCTGATCGACTACGCTGAACAACGCGTGAACAACTTGTCCGCACAAAAGCGCGATGACCAGATGCGCGACGCCCGCCAAGGGTTTGAACGAGCAGAGGCGGAGCGCCGCACAGCGCAAGAAAAACTTGTCCGGTTGCAGATCGAGGGCTCTACCCTTGACCCGGAGGGCGTAATCGCTTCCCTACGCACGCAGATCGGCCAACTCGAAACACAGATCATCGAAAAAGAGATCGAACTGGCCAGCCTGCTCAATAACTCTCGGCCCAACCAGAGTCGAGTGGACGGCGCGCGCGGCACGCTTGAAATCCTCAAGGACCAACTTGCGGCACTCAACAACAAGATGACCGATGTGAGCCAAGGTGAAAATTCACTGGCCGAGCTGGCCGCTCGTATCCAGATCGCCCAGGCCGACCTTGCCTCTCGCGACTTGATGCTGCAATCGGCGCTGCAACAGATGGAACAGGCCCGAGTCGAGGCGACCCGTCAGGTGCGCTATCTGACGGTCGCTGTGAAACCCATCGCGCCCGAGGAACCGACCTATCCCCGCGCATTTGAAAACACGATCTTGGCATTTCTCGTCTTTGCAGGCATCTATCTGATGATCTCGCTCACCGCGTCGATCCTCAGAGAACAGGTGACTAGCTAGGGTCTGGACCCATTATGAAACATGTTGAAGTCGCCGATCTCACGATCGGCAATGACCGTCCCTTAACGGTGATATCAGGCCCTTGCGCATTGGAAAGCATCAACCTCGGCCAAGAAGTCGCCGGGCGTATGAAGGAAGTGTGCGAGGCCGCTGGCGCGCAATATGTCTTCAAAGCAAGCTATGACAAAGCCAATCGCACATCGCTCAAAGGTGGGCGCGGTCTTGGGTTGGACGCGGGGTTGAAAGCACTGCAAGCGGTCAAAGAGGCCACCGGTGTCCCGGTGCTGACGGATGTGCATACAGAAGCTCAATGCGCCCCGGTCGCTGAAGTCGCAGACATCCTGCAAATCCCCGCCTTCCTCTGCCGTCAGACAGACATGCTGTTGGCTGCCGGTGAGACGGGTGCAGTGGTGAACGTAAAAAAGGGCCAGTTCCTTGCCCCTTGGGAAATGCCCAACATCATCACCAAGATCGAAAGCACCGGCAACACCCGCATCCTGCTGACCGAGCGTGGCACATCTTTTGGCTACAACACATTGGTGGCCGACATGCGGTCGCTGCCGCAGATGGCGCAAACCGGCTATCCCGTGGTTATGGACGCCACGCATTCTGTGCAACAACCAGGCGGGAAAGGCGGATCAAGTGGCGGGCAGCGTGAATTTGCACCTGTCATGGCGCGGGCCGCTGTGGCCATAGGGGTCGGAGCCGTTTTCATCGAAACACATCCGGATCCGGACACTGCCCCGTCAGACGGGCCAAATATGATCTATCTCGATGAAATGCCTGCCCTGATCGACACCCTTATGCAATTCGATGCGCTCGCCAAAGTGCGTCCAATGACATTTTAGTCAAAGAGTATTTCCATGACCAAACCTGCCGCCACCGTGAGTCAAAACACGTGGGAATTCCTGCGCGACCCCATGATCAAGCCGACCGGCTTCCGCGAGTATGATGCG
Source organism: Tateyamaria sp. (assembly GCF_059783535.1). Lineage (NCBI taxonomy): Bacteria > Pseudomonadati > Pseudomonadota > Alphaproteobacteria > Rhodobacterales > Roseobacteraceae > Tateyamaria > Tateyamaria sp. The sequence continues at coordinate 76,453 of NZ_JBYNDP010000003.1, forward strand.
CGCTGGAAGTACCCGGACGAGATTAACCTGCCCGGAATAACGGCACTTGGCCTTGGCCTTGGTACGCAAATGCAGCGGCGCGGCATTAATCCTGTGATTGCCGTCGGCAACGACTATCGTGATTACTCTCTTAGCATAAAAAACGCCCTGATCGTTGGGCTGATGCAGGCAGGGATACAGGTCAAGGATATCGGCCCTGCACTGTCCCCCATGGCTTACTTCAGCCAGTTCCACCTTGATGTGCCAGCAGTCGCGATGGTCACTGCCTCGCACAATCCCAATGGCTGGACGGGCGTTAAGATGGGCTTTGACCGCCCCCTTACACATGGCCCGGACGAGATGTCGGAATTGCGCGATATCGTCTTGAATGGCAATGGTGAGGCGCGCCCTGGCGGCGGCTATGAATTCGTTGATGGTGTGCAGGAAGCGTACCTCCAGGACCTTATCGGCGACTTCAAAATGACGCGCCCACTGAAGGTCGTGTGTGCGACCGGCAACGGCACCGCCGCTGCCTTTGCTCCCGAACTCTTCCGCCGCATCGGTGTTGAAGTGGTCGAAAGCCACACCACGCTCGACTATACTTTTCCAAACTACAACCCAAACCCCGAAGCCATGGAAATGCTGCATGACATGGCGAACAGCGTAAAAGCATCCGGCGCCGACCTTGCACTTGGCTTTGACGGCGATGGTGACCGCTGCGGCGTCGTGGATGATGAAGGGGAAGAGATTTTTGCCGACAAGGTCGGAGTCATCATGGCGCGCGATTTGTCGAGGCTCTACCCAAACGCCACATTCGTGGCGGATGTGAAATCTACAGGCCTTTTTGCGTCGGACCCCGAACTGCAGGCGAACGGAGTCACGGCAGACTATTGGAAAACCGGCCACAGCCACATGAAGCGGCGGGTCAAGGAAATTGGTGCGCTCGCCGGGTTCGAGAAATCAGGACACTACTTTCTCGCTGAACCAATAGGGCGCGGTTACGACTGCGGGATGCGAGTTGCAGTTGAAATCTGCAAACTGATGGATCGCAACCCTGACATGAAGATGTCGGACCTCCGCAAGGCACTCCCCAAAACACACTCAACCCCGACGATGTCTCCTTACTGCTCTGACACTGAAAAATACGACACACTTGACCGTATCGTCACCAAGCTAACGGCCAAGGCCGCAGCGAATGAACCTATCGCAGGCCGTGCGATCAAGGAGGTGGTGACAGTAAACGGCGCTCGGGTCATCTTGGATAACGGCGGTTGGGGGCTGGTGCGCGCTTCGTCCAATACGCCAAACTTGGTCGTGGTGTGCGAAAGCCCGGAAAGCGAAGAAGAATTGCGCGCGATCTTTGCGGATATCGATGCGGTAATCCGAACTGAAGATACCGTAGGCGAATACGATCAAACCTTTTGACCGGTGCGCCGACAAATGACCTAGCGCAACTCTCTTAGCTTAGAAACGGGCCACAACCGGTTATGTGACGCTTCCATTTGGACCACCTGCCAAGCTTTACTGCGAATAGTTTGAAGCCCTTCAGCTTCATCTCGCGTAGCGCTCAAGAAACTTGCGTCTACACTGGGCAATCACAGCGAGACATCAAAGCGCTTACAGATCAGGTTTTTTGGTGTTCTGTATGTTTGAAAACCCATCGCTTCGTAATACGCCAACCCTTCGGAATTGTTCGCCCCGATGCTTGCATCGATATGGAGCAACCCCGCATCTTGCGCAGCTTTACGCGTGACATCGAACAACGCGCGACCAACGCCACGCCGTGCCGCGGATGGTCGAATATGTGTACCGACGATGCCCCATCCGGGTTCGACACCCCACTGATTGCCTGCACGGGCCTTTTTGAGTGACTGGAACCCAAGAATACTTCCATCCTCCTCGGCCACAGTGCAACGAATTTTGTCCACGTCTTCAATGTAGTACGCACGAACGTGGGCTTCATCGTCGGGGCTTGTCCGTTTTCCGGCTGCCGTCAGCTCGCGAAGAAAGGCGCTCATCTGTTCAGCGTCTTCAACAGTGCCGTCCCTGATAATCATCGCGAATTCTCCGTTGCCTCGCTGCGATCATGCACCTCGGCTGCATGTGACCTCAAGGACAAGAAAACCAATAAAGCGGTACAGCAAAAAAGCCCAAGGATCTGCCGAACGGTTACAAGCGCCCTCCGCACACTGCTTTGAACTTTCTGCTTGCCATATCGACCAAGTTTCCGATACGAAACTTGCATAGCTCGATGTTGGGAGAACCAGTCCACTGGTGCCGAAGGAGCAACTGCCTCGGAAACTCTCAGGCCAAAGGACCAATGTCAGGCCAAACTACTCTGGAGAGTGATGCCCCTGGCATCCGCCGAAGGGATAATGATCTCAGGCACCCCGGACAGAGGAGGCACCGACGCGCAGGAGATGTCTTGCGCATGAATTGGTGCCGCATGATTTGACGCAAATCTTGTCGGCTTGAAAAAGGTGATGAGGCATGTCCGATCTCAAGCAGACCCCGCTTCACGCGTTGCACATTGCCCTTGGGGCCAAGATGGTGCCCTTTGCGGGGTACGACATGCCGGTGCAATACAAACTGGGTGTCATGAAAGAGCATCTCCATACACGGACGAAAGCCGGTTTTTTTGACGTCAGCCATATGGGGCAGGTCATTATACACGGCGCGAGTTATGAGGCTGCCGCACGCGATCTGGAAACCCTGATCCCAATCGATGTGTTGGGTTTGGGCCAGAACCGACAGCGTTACGGCTTTTTCACAAACGCCGATGGCGGCATCGAAGATGACCTGATGCTCGCGAACCGCGGGGATCATGTGTTTGTCGTAGTGAACGCCGCCTGCAAGGACGCTGATATCGCGCAAATGAAAGCCGCGCTTGAACCGGAAATCACGGTGACAGAGATCACCGATCGCGCCTTGCTGGCTTTGCAAGGACCCGCCGCCGAAAGTGTGCTCGCCACGCTTGATCCGCGTGCTGCGGACATGCGCTTTATGGATGTGGCAACGCTCCATTTGAACGGCGTTGAGGCCTGGGTATCCCGGTCCGGCTACACAGGCGAGGACGGGTATGAGATTTCCGTGCCAACAGAAGCTGCGGAAGATATTGCGAAGGCGTTGCTGGAGTATTCCGAAGTTGAAGCCATCGGGCTGGGTGCGCGCGACTCCCTGCGGTTGGAGGCGGGACTGTGCCTGTATGGACACGACATTGATTCCACCACGACGCCCGTTGAGGGCGGCCTAACTTGGGCGATCCCAAAGGTGCGGCGCACAGACGGTGACCGGGCAGGCGGATTTCCTGGCGCCGAGAATGTCCTGGCCGAGATGGATGGCGGTGCCGCGCGCAAACGTGTCGGGTTGCTACCTGCCGGTCGCGCGCCCATGCGCGAGGGTGTCAGGCTGTTTGCGACCGAGGACGCAGCCGACCCTATCGGCACCATCACATCGGGCGGGTTTGGGCCCTCAGTCGGGGCGCCTGTTGCAATGGGATATGTCACCACTGAACACGCCACGCTGGGCACCAAGATTTTCGGAGAGTTGCGCGGAAAACGCCAACCACTGACGGTAGCAAAAATGCCGTTCACGGCAGCCAACTTCAAACGATAGCAGAGAGGGAAACCAATGAAATACACGGAAGAACACGAATGGCTGCGCGCTGATGGGGACGCATATGTCGTGGGCATCACCGAGCACGCGACAACGCAGCTTGGTGATCTGGTCTTTGTCGAACTGCCCGAGGTTGGCACGACCGTGAGCAAGGACGATGAAATTGTTGTCATCGAAAGCGTGAAGGCTGCGTCGGACATCATGGCCCCGGTCGATGGAGAGATCACCGAGGTGAATACGGCATTGGCCGATGATCCGAGCCTCGCCAACAGTGACCCGTTGGGCGAGGGCTGGTTCTTCAAGATCAAAGCTTCGGATCCGTCACAGCTGGACGAGCTGATGGATGAGGCTGCCTACAACGCACTGATCGGCTGAGGAACGCGCCTGATGACTTTCAAACCCACCGACTATCTGCCCTATGATTTTGCGAACCGCCGTCATATCGGGCCATCCCCCGCCGAAATGGAAGAGATGCTGAAAGTGGTGGGGGCGAAGGACCTCGACGCGCTGATCGACGATACGATCCCTGCAAATATAAGGCAAAAGGAACCGCTGGATTTCGGCAAAGCCAAGTCAGAGCGTGAGCTCTTGCATCACATGCGGGTCACGGCCTCGAAGAACAAGGTGCTGACCTCACTGATTGGGCAGGGATATCATGGGACGGTCACGCCGCCAGCCATCCAGCGCAACATCCTTGAAAACCCCGCGTGGTACACCGCTTATACGCCGTACCAGCCTGAAATCAGCCAAGGTCGGCTTGAGGCGTTGTTGAACTTCCAGACAATGGTGTCGGACCTGACCGGGCTTGAGATTGCCAACGCTTCACTGCTGGACGAAGCAACAGCGTGCGCCGAGGCGATGACCATGGCGCAGCGAGTCAGCAAGTCGAAGGCTAACGGCTTTTTCGTGGATGAAAACTGCCATCCTCAGAACATCGCTGTCATGAAGACACGCGCCCAGCCGCTGGGCATTGAAATTACGGTTGGTAACCCGGATGATCTGGACGCCAGCACCGTGTTTGGCGCGATCTTCCAATATCCCGGCACCTACGGCCACATCCGGGATTTTACCGATCAAATCGCCAAGCTGCATGAAAACAAAGCAATTGGCATCATCTCGGCTGACCCGCTGTCACTGACGCTGCTCAAGGAACCCGGCGCGATGGGGGCAGACATTGCCGTGGGAACAACACAACGCTTTGGCGTGCCAGTCGGCTATGGCGGTCCACACGCGGCCTATATGGCAACCAAGGCCAACTATGCCCGCAACATGCCGGGCCGGATCGTCGGTGTTTCGGTCGACAGCTTTGGCAATCGGGCCTACCGGTTGTCCCTGCAAACGCGCGAGCAGCACATCCGCCGGGAAAAGGCGACATCAAATGTCTGTACTGCGCAAGCATTGCTGGCCGTCATGGCCGGGTTCTACGGCGTTTTCCACGGACCTGAAGGCCTGAAGGCCATTGCACAGCGCATCCATCGAAAGACAGCACGATTGGCAGAAGGGTTGAAACAGGCGGGCTTTGATGTGCGCCCGGCCACCTTCTTCGACACGATCACCGTCGATGTCGGGCCATTGCAATCGGCTGTGATCAAGTCCGCCGTTGATGAAGGGATCAATCTGCGTGCCGTCGGATCGACCGCTGTTGGTATCACACTGGACGAACGCACACGCCCAGCCACCATCGAAAAAGTCTGGCGCGCGTTCGGGATCGAACGGCAGGACAAGGATTACACGCCGCATTACAACATGCCGGAGAAGCTGATCCGCACATCCGACTTCATGACTCACCCGATCTTTCACATGAACCGGGCCGAGACGGAAATGATGCGCTACATGCGCAGGTTGGCAGACCGTGATCTTGCGCTGGACCGCGCAATGATCCCGCTTGGATCATGCACGATGAAGCTGAACTCGGCGGCCGAAATGATGCCAGTCAGTTGGCGTGAATTCTCGCTGCTGCACCCCTACTGCCCCAAGGACCAAGCCGCCGGGTATATCGAGATGATCGAGGATCTGTCGGCCAAGCTATGCGACGTTACTGGCTACGACGCGATTTCCATGCAACCCAACTCGGGCGCGCAGGGCGAATATGCAGGCCTTCTGACCATAGCAAGCTGGCACCGGGCCAACGGCGAAGGTCATCGCAACATATGCCTCATCCCAATGAGCGCCCACGGTACAAATCCTGCATCCGCCCAGATGGTCGGATGGAAGGTGGTGCCGGTGAAGTCAGCAGATAACGGCGACATTGATCTGGATGATTTCCGGGCCAAGGTGGCTGAGCACAGGGACAACCTTGCCGGTTGTATGATCACCTATCCATCGACCCACGGCGTCTTCGAAGAGACCGTGATTGAGGCGTGCCAGATCACCCATGATGCGGGGGGGCAGGTCTATATCGACGGCGCCAACATGAACGCGATGGTCGGCCTCAGCCGTCCAGGCGATCTGGGTGGAGACGTCAGCCACCTTAATCTGCACAAGACATTCTGCATCCCGCATGGTGGTGGCGGTCCCGGCATGGGCCCCATCGGGGTCAAAGGCCACCTCACGCCCCACCTGCCCGGCGATCCAAACGGAGGCGAAGGTGCAGTCAGCGCAGCCGCATTCGGTTCGCCGTCACTGCTGCCGATCTCGTGGGCCTACTGCCTGATGATGGGTGGCGAAGGTCTGACACAGGCGACGCGGGTTGCGATCCTGAATGCCAACTACATCGCCAAACGCCTCGAAGGGGCATTTGATGTGCTCTACAAGGGTCCAACAGGGCGCGTCGCGCACGAATGCATCATCGACACACGCCCCTTTGCGGACAGCGCACACATCTCAGTAGATGATATCGCCAAGCGGTTGGCCGATTGCGGGTTCCACGCACCGACCATGTCATGGCCGGTCGCCGGTACATTGATGATCGAACCAACCGAGTCCGAGACAAAGGCCGAGTTGGACCGTTTCTGCGATGCAATGCTTGGCATCCGCGCCGAAATCCGGGCCATCGAAGACGGCGCCATGGATCCCGAGAACAACCCGCTCAAGAACGCGCCACACACAATGGAGGATTTGGTCAGGGACTGGGATCGCCCCTACAGCCGCGAAAGCGGATGCTTCCCAACCGGATCCTTCCGCGTCGACAAATATTGGCCCCCGGTCAATCGCGTCGACAACGTCTGGGGCGATAGAAACCTGTCCTGCACCTGCCCGCCGATGAAGGACTATACCTGAGGGCGGTGCCCCATGCGATCAATAGAAGTGCGGCAGGTTCTTGGCCCTGGCCGCACGCACCCAATTGGGCACAAAGGGCACGATCTTGTCCTGAGTGGGCACCATGATCTCAATGAAACTTGCCCCGTCATGCGCAATGGCGCTTGCCAAGATGGGCTCGATATCCGCCTCCGACGTGACCCGCGCGGTGGCAAATCCGAACCCCTCGGCCACCTTAAGGTAATCCACCGCGCCGAAATCCGTCGACCAAGGGGCATCCACATTATCCAGCAAAACAGCTTCGCCACGAATCCAGCCAAAACTGTCATTCCGGGTCAGGATGATGGTCACGTTCTTGCCGGACCGCTTGATCGTTTCCATGTCCCCCATCACAAAGCTAAACGATCCGTCCCCCGTGAACGAAATCACCGGGCCATTACTGGCATAGGCCGCACCCAGCGCAGCCGGAACGGAATAGCCAAGCGCTCCCATGGAATAGTTGGTGATGTACCGCCGCCCTGCCCTGCGAAACGTCAACAGCGCCGAGGGATAGATTGCACTGACCCCGGGTTCAGAAGTGACGATTGCGTCGTCGGGCATCAGCCTATCCAGCGCCTGCGACAGTTTGACGGGTGAGATTGTCCCCTCGGGCATCGGGATATTCGAGTTGAACACGTTATCGAGCGCCGTCTTTTTCATCGTGATCAAGTCGACGCGTGGGCGATCAAGATTGGGGTGCTCAGCCTTGATGATCTCAACCATGTAGTCAAGGCTTGCCCGCGCATCTCCAACCATGCCGACCTCGACCGGGAAATTGTTACCGATATGCGCTTCGGCGATGTCGAGATGCATAAAGGTTTTGGTGCGCGGATCGCCATACAGCTTCCAGTGATCAGTGGCGGCACTGTCCGTGTTCGACCCGATGAAAAAGATCGTATCGGCGTCGTGGACATATTGATTGGAATACTCCATCCCACCGCGCCCACCGATGACGCGCAGGGCCAGTGGGTGATCCTCGGGGATTGTACCTTTGCCCGGCGTCGTGGTGCCAACCGGGATTTGCAGCAGCTCGGCCAGTTCGACAATGACCTCTGACGCCTGTGAGATCAGCCCACCCTGGCCGCACACAATCGCCGGTTTCTCGGCGGCCAGCAACACATCGATGGCTGACCGGATCTTGCCGTGATCCGCCACCGGACGATGCGCGGGATAGGCGCTGTAGTCAGCTTCGGCATAGAGGTTCGAGACCTCTGCCTCTTCCCCAAAAATGTTGATCGGTACGCGGATATGGACCGGCGCTGGCCTGCCCGAGGTTGCGACGCGAAAGGCGCGCCGCACAAGAAACGGGATTTCGCTGACCTTGGTGATGACAAAGGATTCCTTGCAGATGCTGTCATAAAGGGCGGTCTGATCAACACCCGTCAGCCCATGTCTCTTGTCTTGATTGATCGGAATGTCAGAGCTGAAAAAGATGATTGGGACCGAGCTGAGGAATGCTTCGGTGATGCCCGGGGTGCAGTGGGTAACTCCCGGGCTGGGAGCCTCCAACACGCACGGTTTCCCCGTAATCTTGGCATAAGCCTCCGCCGCATAGGATGCAGTGCGCTCATCGCGTGTCAGGACAAACTCAATATCTGAATGGGCGCGCCATTCCTTGTACCACCCGATTGTCGTTTCCCCCGGCAATCCAAAAACGTGGGTAACATCGTGCAATTCGAGCATCCGCAACAGCGCCTGCGCGCCATTCATACGTTGAGGGGATGGTACGTTTGGCATCAGCAACCTTCCTATGTCAGCAGCTGCGTGCGGTAACGCGCCAGCGTCTCCGGGTCAGGTACGACCCCAAGGCCAGGAGTTATGGGCACATGGACATGGCCCTCACTTACCGGGAACGGTGTTTCCGTCAGATCCGCCTCCGCATAAAATGTGGACATGTAAAATTCACAGCCAAGGGTCAGGTCCGGGATCGCTGCCATCAGATGCGCACCTGCAGTATGGGCGATGGACGTTTCAAACATGCAGCCGCCATAGACCTCGATGCCAGCCGCCCGCGCGATCGCCGCAATCTCGATACATCGGCGGATGCCACCCGATTTGGCGGTTTTAAGCGAGAAGATATCGGCCATGCGGGCCGCCGCACCTCGCGTTGCATCGCGCACATCGAACACACTTTCATCGGCCATTATCGGAACATCGACGGCGCGGGTGATCTCGGCCAACACCTCGCGCTCGTATCGCTTGACAGGTTGTTCAACGAATTCCGGGCGGAACGTTTCGAGGTCACGAACATGCCGGATCGCGTCATAGGCGGGCAGACCCTGATTGTAGTCAATGCGCAAGCTGATATCGTCGCCATATCGCTCTCGCAACCTTTCAAGGCGCATCAGGTCAAAGGCGTGATCGGCAAACCCAGTCTTCAGCTTGAAGATCCTCACACCACTGTCCCAGATGCATGCGATATCCTCCAGATCGGCGTTGAAATCAGGGTTCGCAACGGAAAAACTGAGCGGAATGCTGTCGCGGTGCCGTCCCCCCATCAACTCGGCCACGGGCAAGCCCGCGATCTGCCCCATTATGTCCAGCAGCGCGCATTCCAGCGCGGCTTTCGCCTCGTTATGGCCCACAAGGGCGCGGGCTGCATCATTCAGGATCGGTTCAACCAACACCGGATCACGCCCGATGACATAAGGGCGAAAATGCACATGCAGCGCAGCGACATTGCCCTCGACCGTTCCGGTGAAAACCGGCCAGGGCGATGCCTCACCCCAACCGGTCAAGCCAGTGTCAGTTACAAGCTCGCACAGGACCACATTGATCCCACCCACATCGCCCGACCCATGCGAATGCACCGCCTTGGCCGGAATGGACACGCAATGAAGGCGCATCTCGGCGATACGGTGGTCGCTCATCTCGGCTCGGCCTCACCGTGGCGAATGTCGTTCAGATCCATAGGGAAACGCCGTGGTAGCAACCCGGCCTGAAACCATGTCAGGTAGGTGTAGATCGAAAACACCGGACGCCCCGTTGCGCGCCGGATGTCGGCAGCATAAGGCACCATGTTGGTGCATTCGAGCAGGATGGCCCCAACTTGCGGGTGTTCCAACACAAGCCGTTTGGCGGCGGCGATGTTGTCCGCCCGGGCCTGATCAAAATCGATCTCTGCCACGTCATCCAGAATGCTCGTCGTGAAATGCGACCCAGCCCCCGTGCCTTCAACCGGGGTACTGGGGGCAATGCCCGCAGCCTCCAGATGCGCAGGGGTCAGTGTTTCGGACGAAATGGTCAAGATGCCCAACGACTGCTCTGCAGGCAGCGACCGATGAATTAGAAGTGCCTGCAACAGTGACGACGATGCAACCGGCACACCAAGAGCGCGCGACATGTCATGTTGAAAGGGCACGAGGAACCCGCAATTCGTCGCAATACCGTCACACCCAAGATCGACCAACTCGCGACCTGCCTCGACAAACGCATCCAACAAAGGCGCCGCATCACCGCGCACCACATTGTCAGGCGTAGCCGCCGGAACAACCTTGAACTGGACGGGGAACGGCCAAGTAGCTGCGTTACCAATGTCGCCGGGAATACGCGGAAACCTCGTGTTCAGCATAAGGATGCCCACCGTCGCACCGAAGACTGTCTTGCCGCCATATGTTGTCATGTCAGCTCATCCTGCGGTGCATAAAGATCGGCAAAGGCAAGGCGCACAGCCTCGGATGCATGTTGCGCACGATGTTCGATATGATCACGCATGGCAGCGGAGGCCGCAGCACCATTGCCGGTGCGGACAATATTCAATATCGCCCGGTGCCGTTCCGTTGTCGTACGCCTGCCAGCTTGCAAACGTCGCAGATCAGCAGTGCGGACAAAGCGAATCTTGTCATAGATTGTCTTTAGCATGCCCAATAGTTCGGGATTGCCCGACAAGCTGGCCAGATGCAGATGGAATGCCTCATCCAGTTCCATCAACCGGATGGGATTCCTGCAGCTTGCATATTCATCTGCCGTCAGATCCAGCGATGCGTCTATTGTCTGCAACTCAGCGGGATCGGCATAGGTCGCTGCCTGACGCACAGCCTCGCATTCGATCGCCATTCGGGCCTGATACAAATGAATGATCCGTTTGTCCGACAGGGTCCGGCAAAAGAAACCGCGCCCGGCGCGAAACTCAACAAACCCTTCCGCGACCAGACGATTCAGTGCTTCGCGCAACGGCGTGCGGCTGGCGCCCAAGTCTCGCGATAACGATGACTCGTTGATCCTTTCGCCCGGCTTGAAGGCAAAGGATGCCGCCATCTCACGCAACTGCACATAAATCGCACTGACCGTGTCATTCATCTCGGGTGTGGCGTGGTTCATCTCTTGGTATCCCGATGTGTCAAGGGCACCCTAGCGCAGCCCTTGCATTGCGCACAAGTCTGTGCATTGATCTGTATACAATTTCAACTACAACTCGGGAGCCAAGTACCAAGGCAATGCCGAAGCGTGTTATCATAGCCGGGGCCGGCATCGTCGGCGTCTCAACGGGGATTTGGCTGCGCCGCATCAGCGAGGCAGAAGTCACAATCATCGACCGGCAGCCCCCGGGCGAAGGCACTTCGCACGGCAATGCTGGTGTCCTCGCAGCTTGTTCCATTGCGCCCGTGACTGCGCCGGGGCTGACGCGTAAAGCGCCCCGGATGCTCATGAACCCAGACTTCCCCCTATTCATGCGCTGGGGTTACTTTCCGAAACTGCTGCCCTGGGTGCTAAAATATCTGTCGAACGCCAATGACCACGACACGCGCCGCATTGCCAATGGACTAACCACTATTGTCGGGGACAGCGTGGACCAGCACAAAGCGCTCGCAGCTGACACCAAGGCAGCAAGCTGGGTGAGCGACAGTGATTATTCCTTTGCATATGCAAACCGCGCCGCGTTCGAGGCCGACGCCTATACATGGAGCCTGCGCCGGGATTCGGGGTTTGAGCCGATCATCCGGGAAGGTGACGCTGCACGAGAATATGAGCCCAACCTGTCACCAGACGTAGGACTGCTGGCGACGATGCAGGACCATGGATACGTTCGCGACCCAGGCAGCTACGTTAAAGCGTTGGCGGTAGAGTTCGAAAAGCTTGGCGGCACGATCCTTCGGGCTGAGATCAAGGATTTCGAACTCGTGAACGGCAAGATCAAGGGAGTGCAGACAGATCAGCGGCCACATGCTTGCGATCAAGCGATCCTGGCGACCGGTGTTTGGTCCAAATCCTTGATGCAGAAACTGGGCCTATCAATCCCGATCGAAACAGAACGCGGCTATCATATCATCTTCAAAGGGGCCGAGGGCGGACCATCCCACCCGATAATGGTCGCCAGCGGAAAATTTGTTGCGACCCCGATGGCCGCCGGTTTGCGATGCGCAGGCATTGTGGAGTTCGGAGGCTTGTCTGCTGGGCCTTCAAAGCCTCCCCTGGACTTTCTGCGCAGACACGCCAAAGCCAGCTTTCCCAACCTGACCCATAACGAGGAGGTCGAGTGGCTGGGCCATCGCCCTGCCCCGTCCGACAGCCTTCCATTAATTGGGCAGGTGGGCGAGACGGGCGTTTTCACAGCCTTCGGCCACCATCATATTGGATTGACCGGTGGGCCGAAAACGGGAAGGATCACCGCAGGTCTTGTCGCGGAACAGCCCGTAAATACTGACATAAGTGC